>CALIAG010000348.1 GCA_938041325.1 uncultured Saprospiraceae bacterium
TGGAACATTGCTGTTCTCTGGCTGAGCGGTATTGAAATATTCAACGACTTCCCGCATAGAGCGTTTGCTACTTCCATGAAAGTAAAAACCACCGTCTCTTAAGTTATATAATTGTGGAACTTTGAATTTAAACATATCGTCCTCTTCACCTGTAAATCCTCCTCTTCCTTTATTTCTGCGGTCATCGATATCAGTACCTAGACCGCCATTTTCATATAAATCTTGTACCCCAATTGCAAAAAATTGATCAGGGTTATTCAAGGCCGTTCCTCTATGGCAACTGTAACATCTCGCTTTATCAAAAAACAATGCTGCTCCAGCTTTCTGGTCTTTAGTCATGGCTTCTTTCTCCCCTTTCAACCAATTTTGGAATGGTGCACGATTGGGAATCAAACATCTTATATAGGCAGATATTGCAAGACTTGCCGTTTGCGCAGTATATCTTTCTTCTTCTGCTATTTCTGGAAAAGCGCTATCGAATAATGGAGTATAACGGTATTCATCCATAAGGGTTTTATTCACCACCATGCGGTGCAATTTAACTCCTTCTATATTCTGACTTTCGATACCAGAAAAACCCAAATGATTGACTTCTGTAGATTCATCGTCTTCCCAAATATCCTCGGTACCTTCATTTAAATCATGTGCGCCAAATTGGCCATTCCAACTGGTATTGGTCGAAAAAGCAACGTTGACCAAACTCAAAGGTCTTGCTCCTTGAACATCCAGCTCAGAAACAGTATAGTTGATGTCATTGAATCGATTTTCCCCGTTCTCACCAAATCCTAATCCACCGTCTCCAATTCCTTGAGCAGCACCCGGCATAAATCCAGCACTGGGCACATGACAAGTTGCACAAGAATAAGTCCCAGTACCAACTCCTTGAATAGGATTCAAAGCAAGACCTGTTTCATAAAACAAAAACTTACCGAGTTGAATTTTATCTAAATGAAGTGGATTTTTGGGATCCTGAGGAATTTCGTTTAAACTTTGGTCTTCAGGAAGGATAAAGTAGTCTGCAGAACCATTTGGAGAAAGGTCTACCAATCGTTGTCTGATCTGCGCATCCAGCGGATCCTCTAATTTATCTGTAGTACAAGATGTAAGACTCAATAGATATATTAATATCAATGAGCAGGTTTGAATCAATTTCATGGGAATAAATAGTATTCGTTTCAAGGTTACCAAACAAATTTAAGGGTTTTTCAAGGTTAAAACAATACACTATTTTAGGTATTATTACCTAATCTAAGAAAAAAAGCACAACCATGGAGTTCCCAGTTGTGCTTTCCAGCTTTGACGCTTAACTTTATAACAATTTATTCTATTTCTCCCAGTAGAAAGCAACACCTAGGTTTAAACGAATTCCTCTTAAATCATAGGGCAATTCTGTAATACTTTCATCATTATAGGTAACGCTTGCTGTTGAGCCAAGCTCTTTTTCAGCAGTGGTACTATTGTCATTACTTAATCCTGTCACTGGTTCAAACCATAAACTCGGGGCATCTGAAGTTTGACCACCAATATCATAGCCTGCATTTGCAAATATTCTGATATTATCTGTTATTGGAAAATAGACTTCTACTTGCGGACGGAGAATATAAGTATCTGCATTCAATTTTACTTTGAGTTCATTTTCGAAAAACTGAGTTTGATTGATTTGGATAAAAAGGGCGTTATTCTGAATTCTTCCCAGATTAATTCTTTGGTTTCCAATCATAGCGGTAAGCCCGGCTCTGATGAGCATGGTCTTGTCACCAACTTCAACGGGATGGGTATATGCTATTCCATATCCAAAATGTACAGATTCTGAATTCCCTAGTCCAACATCAAATAAAACCTTGTGGCTAATGCCATGCATTCTTCCCCAATTGAAGGACAACAAAACGCCAAGCCTACTTTGGAAATCATCAATAGTTTCTGTACTTGAAAAACTATCCATTGATGGCGAATCGTCAACAAAAGAGGTTACGATTGTACCCGGATCACTTGCAAAACCTCTGGTTCCAAAAGCAAGGGTTACGGCTCTCCATTTATCTAAATGGCTATAACCACTTTGAGCAAATGAAAAATTTTGAAAAACAAAGCAAGCGATTAAGAGTAAGAATAGTTTCTTCATAATTAATTTTGTGTTTTAGTTAAGGCCAAATTTAAACGAAAAAAAACAAATAGAATACATCAAAGGGGTTATAATTCATTTAAGCTATCTTCATCAATGTTAATTGCTCTTTCGTTCCAGGGGAATTTATTCCCCTTTTTGGACAAAATGAAAATCAATGCCAAATAAATTTGCCAAACACGAAAAGAGATTTAAATTTAAAACAAATCAAATCCTTAGTTACCGTTCATTCGATTGGATGGACAATATCCATTAATAAAATTTAAACTATGATTTTAGAAGTTGCTACTCTACAAATAAAAGAAGGCCAATCAACGAATTTTGAAGCAGCCTTTTCATTGGCCAAAGAAATAATTGCAGCAAGCCCAGGGCATATCTCGCATGAATTGCAAAAATGTGTTGAAGATAAAAACAAATACCTATTATTGGTTCAATGGGAAACGATTGAAGCGCATGAAATTGGATTTAGAAAATCTGAACCTTACCTAAAATGGAAAGCTTTACTTCACCATTTTTATGATCCTTTTCCTACGGTGGAACATTTTGAATTAATTCATACCTCAGTTTAATACCATTTACATTGATCTAAAACCTTTTTACAGTCCATTTAACTTATTTTACATTTTTTTTTTGCTTTAAAGGATCAATCGCTCCAATTTTGTATTGATAAATAAACAGTCTTAATCTTTCTTTTTTAAAAGGCAAAACTAAATTATTATGCGATTCATAAATCTTCTATTGATAACACTTTTCAGTATATTTCTTTCAACATTCGCCGATGCACAATTCTTAGACCCTGATCATAAATCTAAGTTGGATAATTACAAGGATTGTGTTGCTATTCTATACAAAGGGAAAATGCTGGTAGATGATTATTCTCCAAAAGGAAAATGTAAATTAGAACAAGGAATGACTGGTGCTTTGACTTTAGCGACAGTGGAGCTTTCTGATGACGGCGCCAAGCCCATCAAAAACATAGCTTTTAAAATAGCTGTTAGGAACTCCCGGACAAATACAATTTGGATGTATTCTGATGAAACGACAAAGGAAGTTCAGCTAGAAGATGTATTGAAAAAGTGTGAGCAAAATGATCGGATTATTATAATGACGGTAGACCAACAATATGCTTTGCCGCATCCTGAGATTGAATTACTTGGAGGTTGTTAAACTTACTTTTTTGACTGCTTATCCTTTTGACAATTGAATTGAATTAAAAACAAAAAGGGTTCTCTGATTATTCATCAAAGAACCCTTTTTTCATTCTTATTTATAAACAGGACAGGATTTTAAACCCGATCCGCATACATGTCTTCGTAATATTGCTTGTAAGCTCCACTTGTGATATTGGTCATCCATTCTTCGTTTGCCAAATACCATTCTGCAGTTTTACGCAATCCTTCTTCAGATTGAATAGATGGTTCCCATCCCAATTCTTCTTTCAACTTCGTTGCATCAATTGCATAACGACGATCGTGTCCAGGACGGTCTTTTACAAATGCAATAAGATTTCGAGAAGAGCCCATTGGTCTTTCCAATAGTTCATCCATGATATCACATAACTTGTGAATCAAATCTATATTTTTCCATTCGTTGTTTCCACCAATGTTATACGTTTCACCGTTTTTACCTTTGTGGTAAATAACATCAATTGCAGAAGCATGGTCATTTACCCATAACCAGTCACGGGTATATTTTCCATCACCATAAACAGGAAGTGCCTTTTTGTTTTTAATGTTATTGATAAAAAGCGGCAATAACTTTTCAGGAAACTGATAAGATCCATAATTGTTTGAACAATTAGAAATCACCATCGGCATTCCATAAGTATGGTGATAAGCTCTTACTAGATGATCTGAACTTGCTTTTGATGCGGAGTAAGGAGAACGAGGATCATAAGGAGTGGTTTCTACAAAAAATCCTGTATCTCCCAATGAACCATATACCTCATCCGTTGATACATGGTAAAAAAGTTTGTCTTTGAAATCTCCCCAAGCACCTCGAGCAGCGTTTAGCAAGTTGACTGTTCCAACAATATTGGTATTGATGAATGACATTGGATCACTGATACTTCGATCTACATGAGATTCAGCAGCAAGATGCACTACTCCATCAAAATCATAATCAGAAAAAAGTTTTTCTAGAAAAGGAGCATCGTTGATACAGCCTTTTACGAAAGTATAATTTTCTGACTTTTCTACATCTTTAAGATTTGCAAGATTCCCTGCATAAGTCAATTTATCCAAATTCACAATATGATAGTCCGGGTACTTATTTACAAAAAGTCTAACAAGATGGGATCCAATGAATCCCGCTCCTCCGGTTACTAATATGGTATGTTTCTTTGACATTATAAATTTTCTATTTTAAAAAATCTAAATTCTGATTTAGTTCTCCTAATTGTTATCAGTTTGACGAAAATAAATTTATCTATTTTTCATCCGTCCCTTAGGAAACGGCTTCATCAACCTTTACTACTTTTTTGAAATACTCATAAGTTCTTTTCAATCCTTCTGCTCTATCCACTTTAGGTTCCCAACCCAATATTTCTTTTGCTCTCGTGATGTCTGGCTTTCTTTTCTTTGGATCATCTTTTGGTAAATCTCTGTACACAAAATGTGCTTTTGGATTTCCAACTAAGTCCAAAATTTCTTGACCAATTTCTTTAATGGTACATTCAGAAGGGTTACCAACATTTACGGGTTGCGTATATCCGCTTAACAATAGTTTGTAAATTCCTTCTACCAAATCATCGACATAACAGAATGATCTTGTTTGTTCTCCATCACCAAAAACAGTCAATCCTTCTCCTCTAATTGCTTGAGAGAAAAAAGCAGGCAATACACGGCCATCGTTGACACGCATCCTTGGACCATAAGTATTAAATATTCTCAAAATTCTGATGTCTACTTTATGAAATGTGTGATAAGCCATTGTTATTGCTTCTTGAAAACGCTTGGCTTCGTCATATACACCTCTTGGTCCAATTGGGTTCACATTTCCCCAATATTCTTCTTTTTGTGGGTGCTCCAAAGGATCACCGTATACTTCTGAAGTAGAAGCTATCAGCATACATGCTTTTTTCTCTTTTGCTAGACCCAATAGATTATGAGTTCCTAGAGATCCCACTTTCATGGTCTGAATCGGCATTTGCAAATAATCAATTGGACTTGCAGGGGAAGCAAAGTGCAGAATATAATCCAGTTCACCAGGAATGTGAACAAATTTGGATACATCGTGATGAAAATATTCAAATTCCTTCAATGGAAATAAATGTTCAATGTTGGCTAGATCACCAGTAATAAGATTATCCATGCCGTAAACATGATATCCTTCTTTAATAAACCGATCACATAAATGTGATCCTAGGAAACCGGCAGCTCCGGTGATTAGTACTTTTTTCATCAGAAATTATAGTTTGTTTTGTCTAATTGATAGTCTCTATCGCTTTTTAGACGAATGATTTTTTGATTTGGTCAACTATTGTGCTTTGAATTTCAGGATTTAACTCTGTGTGCATCGGCAAGGAGATCACTTGCTGTGACATCAATTCTGAAATAGGGAAATCCCCTTTTTTATAGCCCAGAAAATGATAAGCTTTTTGCTCATGCAATGATACGGGGTAGTAAACAGCACAAGCAATCTTACTTTCACTAAGTTTACTACGCAAAGCATCCCGTCCTTGTTCCACTTTTAAGGTGTATTGATGATAAACATGCGAAGAATAAGGCGCTTTATAAGGGATTTTCACATTTGGAAGGTCAGCTAATAGTTCATCATAGACTTTTGCAGCTTTTTGTCGAGCTGTGCAAAATTGATCTAAATACTTCAGCTTTACGCCAAGAATAGCTGCTTGCATAGCGTCGAGTCTCGAATTAATTCCCACTTTATCGTAGTAATATCTTTTTTCCATGCCATGATTGGCAATGGATTTCATTTGCTGCGCCAGATCATCATTATTGGTAAATACTGCTCCCCCATCGCCATAAGCTCCTAGATTTTTGGAAGGGAAAAAGGAAGTGGTTCCAATATCACCGATGGTTCCAGCTTTTTGTGATTGACCATTCTTGAAATGGTAATCTGCTCCAATTGCCTGAGCGTTATCTTCAATGATTGTAAGATTGTGTTTTTGAGCAATCTGCAAGATCCCTTCCATGTTGGCGGATTGTCCGAAAAGATGAACAGGAATAATTGCCTTCGTTTTATTGGTAATGGCGTCCTCCAGTTTGTTTTCATCAATATTGAAGGTATTGGGATCAATATCCACAAAAACAGGTTTCAAATGGAGTAAAGCCATCACTTCGATCGTCGCAACGAAAGTGAAAGGGGTTGAAATTATTTCGTCTCCGGGGTTTAAGTCCAAGGCCATCAATGCTATTTGTAAGGCATCTGTCCCATTTCCGCAAGGAATTACGTGCTTTGCGCCAAGGTATTCTCCCAATTGGCTACAAAATTCTTTGACTTTACTGCCACCGATGAACATAGAGCTGTTCAAAACATCAGCGATTGCTGCATCGATTTCCGGTTTTAATGCTTGATATTGGCCTTGCAAATCGACCATTGGCACCGGAGTTAATAATTTTTCCGTTTTCTGATTCAAATTTTAATTGCTTTGTATATGCAAGATGAATGGTTTACTTAGGTCGTTTAGAAAATGTACTTTATTCTGCTCTTTGCAAAGATTCTGTTGGAGATCTAACGCTGAAAAATAGGGTAATATTCCCATTTTTAACAGAATGCCCGTAAAGATAACGCTAATTTCATCAATTCAGCTTCCTGATTTTTGAAAAAAATAATTTTGTGCTCTCCTTAAGATTTGTGTATTTTTCCACTCGATATCATCGCCTGTAAGTAAAAAGAGAAATTATCTGCAAAAAGCAATTTATCCTCTTACCTTCACACATGACCTTTATTTTTCGTTTCTAAAAAGTAATGACTGTAGCGCCTGGATTTAATTTGATGAAAATTTTGTTCCAAGACTAACTTTAAAAATTAACTGATCGATGTACAAATATTTATTTTTCTTTCTTTTTTTGAGCACTTCTTTATTTGGTCAAAAATATGAAAATACTTCTGCGACAGTTTTACTAGCCAACTTTACTTACGGCTCTCATATTCCTCTTGGCGATTTAAATGATCGATTTGGAAGCAGCAATGCAGTTGGTGGTGATTTGGAATTAATCATGGCAAAATCAAACTTGATATTCTCTGCAGAATTTCAAATGATTTTTGGTCGAAAAGTATCTGAAGATCCATTAAGTAATTTGCGAACTGAAGACGGTAATATTATTGGAAATACATTTAGTTTTGCAGCAATAACCCTTCGACAAAGAGGATTGCACGCTGCTTTTAATGTGGGTAAACTTTTTCCTTTGATCAAAGGCAATCCAAGATCTGGAATCCGAGCAACTATAGGTCTAGGTTTATTGCAACATAAATTCAGAATACAAGATGATCCGAGTTCTTTTGTTCCAAGTTTGGATGACCGTTATAAAAAGGGATATGATAATCTTAGCAATGGTTTATCCATCAAAGAGTTTATTGGCTATCAGCATTTGGCCAAAAACCGATTGATAAACTTTTATGCGGGCTTTGAATTTATTCAAGGATTTACTCAAAACCGAAGAAGTTTTAATTTCAATGAAATGGCAAAAATAGAAGACAAGCGATTCGATATGTTGATGGGTTTTCGACTTGGATGGACTTTGCCATTTTATGTTGGTGACAATGGAGAAGAAATATTTTACTAAGAAATACCAAGAGGTTCTGTTTTAAATATTAAAAAAGCTGAGCAAATCCATATTATGTTATTTCTGTACCGCTTGGGCATATGGATTTATGGCCAGCTAATTTCTATTGCTGCATTATTTAAACCCAAAGCCCAATTATGGAAAACGGGCAGGCAGCATTTATTTGTAGAACTAGCAAAAGCTTTTCCTCGTGATTCTAAAAAATGTATATGGGTACATTGTGCTTCTCTTGGTGAGTTTGAACAAGGCCGTCCTATTATTGAGCAGCTCCGACAAAAATATCCCGCCCATAAAATATTACTCACCTTCTTCTCCCCTTCTGGTTATGAGATTCAAAAAAATTGCAAGCTAGTCGATGCCGTTTTTTACCTTCCCTTGGATACCAAAAAAAATGCGAAACAATTTCTAGATATAATAAATCCTCAATTGGCGATCTTTGTTAAATATGAATTTTGGCACTTTTTTTTAATCGAATTAAAAACACGTAAAATCCCAACGGTATTGGTATCTGCTATATTCAGAAAAGACCAAATCTTCTTTAAGCCTTATGGCAGTTTGTTTAGAAAAATGCTTGCTTCTTTTTCTATGATTTTTGTACAAAATGAAAATTCCATCCAACTCTTAAAAAGCATCGACATTTTCAACGTTCAACTAGCCGGAGACAATCGCATTGATCGGGTACTCCAAATCGCCCAATCAAACAAAACTATTCCTCAGATTGAGCTTTTTAAGAACAACAAAAACCTTTTTATATTAGGTAGTACCTGGCCAGCAGATGAATCTATTTTCAAGACCTTGATCCATGACAAAAAATACCTCAATTGGAAATTCATCATTGCACCGCACGACATTAGTTTGAGTAGAATTGAATCGATTTGCAAAAACATGAGTGTCGATTTTGAAATACTATCAACCTTTAATAGTGAGAAGGCTTTAGCTGCTAAAGTATTGATCATTGATTCTATTGGATTATTATCTATAGCCTACCAGTACGGCAAGATCGCTTATATTGGCGGAGGCTTTGGAAGTGGCATTCACAACACTTTAGAACCAGCAGCACATGGACTACCCGTTTTATTTGGCCCCAATCATAAAAAATTTGAAGAGGCGCGGATTTTGATCGCCAATCAAGGAGGCTTTGTCATTCAAAACAAGTCTGAATTAAAGCAAATATTTGAGAAACTTTTGATGGAAGATTTTCGTAAAAAAGCTTCTGATGCTGCTTATAAATTTATTCAAAAAAACAAAGGAGCGACAGAAAAGACCATTTCTTTTTTGACAACTATGGTTAACAATTAAAAAGAACATCTTTTTTAATTTTCAACTAATTAAACCTGATTTTTATTATCACATTCCATTTCCTATTTTTACAGCACTTATGTTGAATATTCAAGAAACTTTAAAGGCCTTTTCTCTTAAAAACGTTCTGGTAATCGGTGATGTTATGATAGATCGTTACCTATCAGGTGTTGCCAACAGGATGTCACCAGAGGCTCCAGTGCCCATTGTGGATTTGAATAATCAAATTGATCGCTTAGGTGGAGCAGCGAATGTTGCTTTGAACATAAAAGCTTTGGGAGCGAATCCATTTCTAATAAGTGCGGTAGGGAAAGATGAAGATGGTGAAAAGTTTCTGCAACTACTCCCAGAACACCAAATCTCCGAAAAGCATATTATCCAATCTTCTGATCGTCGAACAACTGTCAAAACCAGAATAATCGCCAACAAACAACATTTACTGAGAGTAGATGATGAAGACAAACATGACATTTGTAGTTACGATCATGCTGTTTTGATTAAGAAGTTAAAAACTGTTTTGGAAAACAATACCATTCATGTCATTCTTATTCAAGATTATAATAAGGGCATTTTAAGTCCATCAGTCATTAAAGAGATCATGGATCTTGCTTCTGAGGCGAATATCCCGACGGCAATTGATCCGAAGTTTAAGAACTTTTGGGCCTATAAAAATTGCACCTTAATCAAACCGAATTTGAAAGAAATCCGACAAGCTCTTGGACAGGAAATCTCGCCTGATCTAATGGCCCTTTCTCAAGCACATGCTATTTTAAATAAAAAGCTAAACAATCAATTTAGTTTAATAACCCTTTCAGAAAAAGGAGCATTTTATGGTAGCAACGAAAATACTCAGATTGTACCAACTCAAAAAAGGGCCATTGTAGATGTATGTGGAGCTGGCGATACAGTCATTAGTTTGGCAGCTCTTGGACTAGCCTGTGCGTTGAGTATACAGGATATAACTATATTATCGAATTTAGCTGGAGGCCAAGTATGTGAGCAAGTTGGCGTAGTTCCAGTCAATGCCTCCCTATTAGAAAAAGAGTATAAACAAATAATAAGAATAGACTAAAGTTGTCCATTTGACAAAAGAATGATAATTCAGCCTTTAAATGTCAAACTTCCGGCAATAGGCCGTTGAGAAATTACTTAACTTTATGGCCAAAGTATAGAGAGACTTTTGAGAGTAAATCAAATAAAATTCCCTTTTCTAATTGTAGGAAATGTAACATTTCCTTGTTTTAATCATCCAGTGATTAACCCTTTAATATTATATAATTTTTAATGTAAATTTTTAATAATGAAAATAACCTTTACAAAACTATTCTGTCTTATCTGCTTGATTCTTTCGATCAATATTGCTCATGCTCAAGATGTGATTTGGGGAGATCAACCAGGACAGGGAGATTTCGATGGAGGACTAAACGATTGGACTTTAGAAGCACAATCAGATACAACTCTTTGGCTATGGACTTTAGAAGGTGACGTAAGTGCAGGAGCATTTGCAGCTCCAGGAACAGCCATTGATTCTCCAACAGCAGCGAACGGCTCAATGATGGTCAACGGAGATTTCCTAATCTCTGGAGGTGATCAAAATAATATTCCAAATCCCACTCCGACAATCGTTACGCATTTGATTTCTCCAGTTATAGATATTAGTGCTTCTAATCAAACTGCATTGTCTGTCAAGTTTAGTCAATTGATCAGACGCTTTGTTGTTCCTGCTGGAACATTTTACTCTGCATTTTCAGTCAGTACAGATGGTGGCTCAACATGGAGTGATCCCATTGATTGCAATTCTACTTTAGAAGCAGCCACTGCCAATAATCCGATTCCTGCATTGAACAGTACAGAATCTGTAGGTATACCTTTTGACCTAACACAGAATCAAACCTCCATGCAGATAAGATTCACTTATTCAGGTGACTTTTATTTTTGGGTCTTGGATGACATCCAAATTGTTAGTCTTGAAGCCAATAATATGCAAGTAAATAATTTTATAGCAATAGCACCTAACTGGGTTACACCAGTGAGTCAAGTTCATCCTTTTGGATTTTTAGCAGACGTTGAAAACGTTGGTTCTGCAGCACAGACAAATGTTGAACTAACTGCAAAAATATTTGATCCAAGTGGCGCAGAGATCTATTCTGAAACTAAGAATTACGGAACGATAGATGCAGATTCACTTGCGCAAAATGATGCAATGATTGGTGAGTTTACCCCACCAGCTGTTTCTGGTGAATATACGGGAACGTACAGCATATCTGCTGATTCTATGGATTTTGATGAATCTAATAATGGTCAAGAATTTTCTTTTGTAATTGGGGATACTACTTTTCAGAAAGAAGATGGAATTGCTTTTACTACCCGACCTGCAGATGGCTCTCCAAACTGGGCTGGTGGAGTACCGCATAGCTGGGCTTATGGAAATTATTTTTATGTACCCAATGGTGCAGGATGGGAAGCTGCACATGTATCTTTTGGAATGGGTCTGGGAGATGGCGATAATCCAGCAGCAATTACAGGAGAATCTGTTGTTATTTGGCTTTATGAATGGGACGATATGAATGATGATGGCGATTCTCAAATGGAAGAAAGAACAGCTGTTGGATTTCAATCTTATGAGATTGTTGGGACGGAAGTTGAAGGTGAATTTTTACGATTACCATTAGAGAATTTTACGGATGCGAGTATGCCTATCGCGTTAAAAGATGACACAGACTACCTTGTAGCGGTTACTTTTGCATCTCCTGGAGATGATGTAAATCTTGAAATTGGAATGAGTGGTGCATTAGATTATGGTGGTATGGTCATTCGCGCAGATTCTGTAGGTGCTCCAAGATATGCAGGAATGTTATCTGTTGGTGATGATGGTATTTACAATTCAGTAGGTTTCGGTTATGATTTTGTACCTGCAGTAAGATTGCATATTACAGAAGAAGTTCTCATCAGTACTCAAAACTTATTGAGCAGTGAGAATAAAATCGAAATTTATCCCAACCCTATTGATGAATTGATGAATGTGAATTTCCAGTTTACAGAACAAATGGAAAATGTCAAATTCAAACTATTAGATGTCCAAGGCAAAACTCTTGCAGAAAGAAGTTTAAACAATACAACTGAAGGTTCTGAAACTTTTAATGTTGATCATCTTTCCGCTGGTACTTATATTTTACAAGTTATTACCAATGATGGCATCAGATCCATCAAAGCCCTTATTCAAAGATAAGTTCTATTAGAATAGCAATTGGTTAAATTGTTTTTGGCTTTTTTAAAAAAATGACAGATTTCTTAATTCATAGAAATCTGTCATTTTATAAGATTTTGTCTTTATTTTAGCATTTCCCTAGTATAAGCTGCCTTTTTCACCCCACTTGAGTGTATTTATTTATTAAATTAGCCAATGCTAATTTTATGTTAAACCCTTTATTTACATCCTGTAATAACTAGAGAGATAGATTAACTGTTAACTATTAAATTTTTTAATTATGAAAATAAGCTTTACAAAAAAACTTAATTTACTTGCCTTGTCGCTAATTCTTGTAGCTTCAATGCAATTAGATCTAAACGCACAGGTACCTTCATTTTGGTCCGAAGATTTTTCGGGCGGTGCAATCCCTGCAGGATGGTTAAATGAAGACGTTTCTGAAAATAATACTTTTTGGACTTGGTGTGCAGATCCTGCCACTGGTCAGATTGATGGATGTCCAGCTTTGTGGAATGGTGCTGTTAACCAACAATTGCCTTTTTCTTCCACAACTGCACAAAACGGTTTTGTGGTAATGGATTCTGATATTTTTCAAGAACAACCATTCAATCACTTGACACAATTGACAACTTCTGCAATCGACTGTTCCGCTGAAAGTGAAGTATTTATTCGCTTTGAAAGCCACATTGGAATTTTCTCTTTCGAAAACGGAGCAAAAGTAAGAGTTACAACCACTCCTACCGATACTTCAACTTGGCAATCCTTTGATGTTTTTCCAGAATTAACGACAGGTGACCGATGGTCTGCTAACCCAGAGACTGTAATTATCGATATTTCTGAACCTGCTGCAGGTCAGTCTAATGTTTATATTCAATTTTTCTGGGAAGGCAACTGGGAGTACATGTGGAGCATCGATGACATCACTCTTCACGGTGAAGATCCAACGCTTCCAAATGACATGCGCGTAAATGTAGATTTCTTTTCTGTTCCTGCAAATGCAGCAACTCCTATAAGTCAAGTGACTCCAATCAATTTCCTTGCTGATATTGAAAACATTGGCCGACTAGACCAAGAAAACGTAAACCTTAATATTAAAATTACCAACTTGGCAACTTCTGAAGTGGTACACGAACAAGATTTGCCTTATGGTCAAATAATAGTTGACTCATTGGCTCAAAACGTATTTTTCCCTGAATCCTTTACACCAACAGCAGTTGGAGATTATGAAGGTGTTTATACGGTCAGCTCTGACTCTACCGATACAGACCCAACAAATGATACACAAACTTTTCTATTTTCAATTACAGATAGCACATTTGCGAAAAGTAATGGAGTTGGACTAGGGTCTATCGGTCCTAACCCTGCTCCTGGTTCCAATTGGCAGGCAGGTGAGCCGCACACTTGGGGAATGGGCGTTTACTATTGGGTTCCTAGTGGTGGAACATTTGAGGTGTCAACAGTATCTTTTGGCATTACCAATCCTGATGAACTAGCAGGTCAATCTTTGATCTTATGGTTGTATGAATTCACGGATGCCAACGGAGATCGAATTTGTCAGCAAGAAGAACGAACCAGTGTTGGAGTTAACTCGTATGAAATTTCTGGTGATGAAGTTTCTTTGAGCATTCTTACCATGCCATTGATTGATGTTTTAGGAGCAGGACCAGTAACACTCAAAGATAACCAAGGATACATTTTAATGGCAGAGTTTGTTTCTCCAGATGATCAAACAGATTTATCTTTAGCTGCTGAAAGAAACATCAATTACAACGCACAAAATTTCCAAGCAGATTCTTTAAGTGATGAAACTTCTTTTGCTTCTTTTGGATACATTGGAACAGAAACGGATTACACTCCAAATAATTTTGGACCAAGTACTACACCGTATTTAACGATGAACATTTACGATCCTAATGTCACTAATACAGACGAATTAGCAGAAGAAAACTTAATTAAAGTTTACCCAAATCCAGTAAGTGATCAATTGATTTTGGATGTTCAACTTGCCAATACAATTGAAGACTTCCAGGTTACCATCAGGGATGTAAGTGGTAAATTAGTTTCTGCAAATAATTACAGAGACGTACTAAACAGGCAACTGACATACGACGTAAGTGATTTTGTTGCAGGTACCTATACCCTACAAGTACAAACAACCAATGGAATGCGGACAGAACGATTTGTTGTAATGAAATAGCATTCTATTTAAAATAAAAAATGTCTAAACCCTCAACGACTTCGTTGGGGGTTTTCTTTTTTTGTCAAAAAATAGCACACTTGTTTCAAAATACTGCGTATCTTTAAAACACTATCTGCCCATCTTGAAGCCCTCAATACAAAAAATTCTTAATCAACTAATTTGTTATTTATAAATCTAAAAGGTTTATAAGACTACTGGTAAAAGAGTTTTAAAAAAAATAGTAAAGAATAGCTTATGCAAAAATTTCTACCCTCCATTCTCTTTTTTTCTTGTTTGTTTCTAATGCTGCCTATCGCGCAATCCCAGACTTTTTGGGAAGAAGACTTCTCAGATGGTTTTCCAAATGGGTGGTCGACGGAAGACCTTTCCAATAATGATTTTCTGTGGACTTGGTGTGCTACCCCCTCTCCTGTTGGACCAGGCTGTCCACCAGTCTTCGATGATGTCGCTGAGAATCAGGCTCCCTTTGCTTCCACAACAGCAAGCAATGGTTTTATGACTTGTAACTCTGATGCTGCAGGGAATCCATTGCCGGAAAATCATATTTCTGTTTTGACCACTAACGCAATTGATTGTTCCAATGAATCGGAAGTCTTTCTTCAGTTTCAAACGCACTTTGGAATCTTTGCAAAAAATGCTGCCGAACAAGCCTTTGTTAGAGTGAGCACCGATTTGAATTCTTGGACCAGCTTCTTGCCTTTTACAGATTTGTACGGCTTATTTACGGACCGTTGGTCAGACAATCCAGAAACCATAACTTTTGATATAACTGAAGTTGCTGCTGGAAATTCTACCGTTTATATTCAATGGTTATGGATTGCTAATTACGATTTCATCTGGAGTATTGATGATATCGTTTTATTAAATGAGGATCCAACTCCTATTTTTGACCTGCAAGTGAAAGAAAACTTTTTTATCATACCTCCTTATATCAAAACGCCAATTAGTCAGGTAACTCCGCTGCGTTTTTTAGCTGATGTTGAAAATATTGGTCAAGCAAATCAAACAAATGTTAAGTTGAGTATCAACATCAAAAAATTGTTTCCTGACCAAATCGTTCATACGGAAGAATTAGATTACGGAGGAATGCAAAGTGGACAATTGATTGAAAATGTGGTCTTTTTTGAAGAATTTACACCCACAGAAACGGGATTTTATGAAGGAACATATGAAGTAAGTTCTGACTCAGTAGATTTGGTTCCTGAAAATAATATTCAGACTTTCAGATTCGAAATTACAGATTCTACTTTTGCAAAAACATTAGGTGGAAATCCAATTGGTTTGAGGCCAGGCGATGGCAGTTGGATCATCAATGAGCCACACGCTTGGGGCTATGGAGTTCACTACCAAGTGCCAGAAGGGGAAGATGTATTTGCTAGCAGTGTCTCTTTTGGCATCGCAAACCCTGAAGCACTTTCGGGAGAATCGGTCGTTGCATGGTTGTACGAATGGACGGATTTGAATGAGAATGGAGATTGTGAAGCAGCGGAAAGGACGAATAGAGGATTTGCCAATTACGTGATTTTGGGAACCGAATTACCCGTAGGTACCATCACCGTTCCTTTGCAAAATATTGGTACCGGGCCCATATTTTTGGACAATGGAAAAGAATATATTCTAATGTTACAATTTGAACCTTCTACCCCAACAGCTGACCTTGAAATTCAGACTGAAGTATTTCTAGATTACAAAGCTCAATTTACAATCTCTGATTCATTGGATCTCTTTCCCAAATACCATACTTATGCCTACATCGGTAATCCAGGAACCTTTACGCATAATGGTTTTAATCTTCCATCTGGTAAAATGATTCTGACACCTGATATACGACTCAACATTGGCGGCGACATCTTTTCCAGTTCTTTTGACTTGCCAGGATATTCTTTTGACTTGAAGTATTTTCCAAATCCTGCTACTGATGTTTTGCATGTCAATGTAGAATTTGAAAATCAGGA
>CALIAG010000349.1 GCA_938041325.1 uncultured Saprospiraceae bacterium
AAGGAAAAACCTCGTTTGGCAAACCTAATAAAAATCTTGATATGCAAAAAGTATTGGTTACAGGCGGTTGCGGATATATAGGCAGCCATACAATTGTTGATTTGATTGATAACGGATTTGAAGTAGTATCCGTTGATAATCTTCTTAATTCTAGTGAAAAAGCACTTGTAGGTGTAAAAGCAATTACTGGGATAGATGTGAAAAACTATGCAGTTGATTTATGTGATTACGAAAAAACTGCGCAAATCTTTAAAGAAAACAATTTTGCAGGGATAATCCATTTTGCAGCTCGCAAAGCAGTAGGAGAATCTTGTGAAGATCCATTAGGATATTACGACAATAACCTGTCAAGTTTGGTCAATGTCTTGAAATGTGCGGTTGAATATAAAGTGGAAAATTTTATATTCTCTTCCTCTTGTTCCGTTTATGGGAATGCAAAAGACCTTCCAGTGACGGAAGATACTGCATTCGAAGAAGCAGAAAGTCCCTATGCGCGGACCAAGCAGATAGGTGAGAAAATTATTTCGGATTATTGTAAATTTAAAGGAGACCTGAATAGCATATTATTGCGGTATTTTAATCCTGCAGGAGCGCACGAATCAAATTTGTTGGGCGAATCACCTATTAACAGAGCATTGAATTTGGTTCCAGTGATTACAGAGACCGCAATTGGAAAAAGAGAATCGATGATGGTTTATGGAGATGATTATGATACGCGGGATGGAAGTTGCATCAGAGATTACATCCACGTGATGGATATCGCAAATGCGCATACCAAGGCTTTGCAGTATTTATTGGAAAATAATAATGAGAGCAATTGTGAAGTCTATAACCTAGGAATAGGTGCTGGAGTTTCGGTATTGGAAGCGATCAATGCATTTGAAAAAGTATCAAATCAAAAGTTGAATTATAAAATAGATGGAAGACGAGATGGAGATGTTGTTTCCATCTATGCCAATAATCATAAGGCAACAAATCGCTTAGGCTGGACACCAAAGCGAAACATCGAAGATATTATGGGGACTGCATGGGCATGGGAGCAAAAGCGTTCCAAATTAGCGGATAAAACCGTATAACGATTTATTCTTATAACTCGACATGGTTTTATTGTCGTCTTAAAATGGCTTTTTGTTGCACTTTGATAGGGAAAGTTTTTACTTCTGGTATGTCTTCTCCTTCATGCATCATACCGCCAGTTACACTAACGGGTATGTCAGAACCTGCAATGATTTCAAAAATCATTTCATCACCACGGCGATCGTTTGTTACAATAATTACGGTTCCTTCAACAGAATAATAACTAATGAGTTTTTCGCCAATTAAATAGGATTCGAGCTTTATCGTATTTTTTTCATCAACGACATAAATGCCTTTGTCTTTATCGACTGTTTGCAATTCATAAGCACGTTTTCCTTTTATTTTATCTTCTCCGTAAATGATCCACCAAGTGTAGCTTTGGGAGTTTTCAATAGGGGAAATGTGAAGTTCCATAGGCAGTGTTTTAGCCAAACCTTTTGCGTTCCTGATTTCCAGAGTACCCGTCCAAACGCCTTGCCATGAAGCTGGAAAAGAGAGACTATCTTGGCCAATACAATCTGAGAATATTTGTTGAATAGCCCTGGTGTTGTCTTTGTTAGCAAAAAGAAGAGTAGGAATAATGCAAAGTAGAAGAACTAAGTGGCGCATAATATTTGAGGATTTAGAAAATATTAATAGTTTCGTTTTTCAAGAGGTTAAGAATATAGAAATTTTACGAAGATTTCGAAATAATGCGTAAGCAATCATGAAATACACACACACCTTAATAATTGTTTTTTTCCTACTAGTAACAGGAAATCTTTTAAACGCCCAATCCAGTTATTTCCAACAAGAAGTAAATTATAAAATAAATGTGACTTTAGATGATATTGAGCACACCATAACTGGAAATATCGAAATCGATTATACCAACAACTCCCCAGATACGCTAAAAGAAATATACTTTCATCTTTGGCCAAATGCTTTTCAAAAAAGAACCACTGCATACGCGAATCAAGAAGTCAAAAATGGGGATACAAGATTTTATTTCGCCCCTATTGAAAAGCGAGGAAATATCTCTAATTTAAATTTTAAAGTGGATGGGAATTCCACCGAATTCAAAATTGGAAATAAGAATCCAGATCAATGCAGGATTACTTTAAGCAAGCCTTTGTTAAGTGGACAATCCATAAAAATCACGACTCCATTCATAGTTAAAATTCCAGATTCTTTTTCTCGGTTAGGCCATGTAGGTCAATCCTATCAAATGACGCAATGGTTTCCTAAGCCAGCGGTCTATGATCATAAGGGATGGCACAGAATGTCGTATTTGGATATGGGAGAGTTTTATTCAGAATTTGGATCCTTTGATGTGAGCATTACTTTGCCGGCTAATTATGTTGTAGGAGCAACAGGAGAGTTGCAAACTGAAAGTGAAAAGAATTTTTTAAAAGAACGAGTCGCTAAAACCAATAAATTTCTCGCTCAAGATACTTTGCCTGATGACCTTTTATTTCCAGTAAGTGCAAGCAATCAAAAGACCATTCGTTACACTGCAGAAAAGGTTCACGATTTTGCATGGTTTGCTGACAAGCGTTTTCATGTACAAAAATCACAATCACAATTGGCTTCTGGAAAAATGGTTGATACCTGGGCAATGTTTACCAATCTAGAAGCAGAGATTTGGAAAAAAGGAACGGACTATCTCAATCGTTCTGTTCGTTTTTATTCTGATAAAGTAGGAGAGTATCCTTACTCACACGCAACTGCTGTTGAAAGTGCGCTGTCAGCAGGAGGAGGAATGGAATATCCAATGATTACAGTCATTGGCCCTTCCGGAACTGCCGCGGCACTGGATGAAGTGATTACACATGAAGTTGGACACAATTGGTTTTATGGAATATTAGCCTTTAATGAAAGAGATCACTCCTGGATGGATGAAGGGATCAATTCTTATTATGAAGGGCTGTACATGGATAAATATTATAAAGGCAAAAGCAATTTCGGAATACCCGATTTCTTTTTCAAAGGATCAGATATGAGCTTTTTGGAAGCCTCGTATTTGTATCAGGCAAGAAGAAATTTAAACCAAGCACCGGAGACTTCTTCTGATGATTTCAATCGTATAAATTATTTTTTATCGAGCTATGAAATTCCAGCCAGAGCATTAAAACACCTAGAGCTTTACTTAGGAGAGCAAAAGTTAGATGCCATTATGCAAGGCTTTTATGAAGAATGGAAATTCAAACATCCTTATCCAGAAGATTTTCAATCATATGTTCAATCCCAAACGAATAAAGATCTTTCCTGGTTTTTTGAAGGACTTATTTATTCTAAGGATAAACTTGATTACAGTATAAAAGATCTAGCACAGGGCGATACCTTGAATTTGACCGTAAGCAATAAAGGAGTGATCAATGCACCATTTCCTGTTTCAGCTTTGCGGAATGATTCAATAGTTTACACAAAATGGTTTGATGGTTTTGAAGGAACAAAAACACTTAGTTTAGAAAATGGGAATTATGACGAACTAGTCATTGATGCCGGCCATAATTTGATGGAATTGAACCGCAACAACAATAACATTCGTTTAAAAGGCTTTTTGAAAAAAATAGAAAAGCCGCGTTTTAAGTTGGCTGCAGGTTTGGACAACTCAAGGAAAATGAATTTTTATTGGTTGCCAACGGTAGGGTATAATGCTTATGATGGTTCCATGTTTGGAGGAGCGATTTACAATACCTTGCTTCCTGCTAAAAAGTTTGAATTTGCCTTAGCTCCGTATTTTACTACAGGAGAAGGAGGGCTTTCTGGATTGGGTAATATTCGATACAATATTTTCCCAGATGCAGATAAAATTAGAAAAATAACTTTTGATCTGGGAGTGAAAAGTTTCAACTATCAAAAAAATGTAGACTTGGATTATACCCTAAGGTATTTCCGATTTGTTCCGAAAATTCGAATTGAATTAGGAGACAAAAGACCGACAGAACCCAAACATGTATTTCAATATAGATTCATCAGAATAGATGAGCAAATTGCAACTTTTGATACCTTAGGGAATTTTGTAGAAGAGATTTGGGAACCAACAACGATCAATGAATTTACCTACGAATTCAATAATAAAAAAGCAGTCAATCCATTCTCTGCAAAATTGACTTACGAAAATCAAAACTATGAAAGCTTTCTGGGAGAACAATCCTATTCTAAAGCTTCTGTAGAAATCAATACAGCATATACCTATAACGTTAAAAAGAGCATTGATTTGCGTTTGTTCGCCGGCGCTTTTTTATCCAACACGAGAAGAGAGGCAGGGAATGTATCCAACAGAGGAACAAGAGGAACTTGGTCGTTAAGCCATCAAGGATTCAATGATTACAAATACGATGACCTTTTTATTGGCCGAAATGAAAATACGGGTATTTGGTCTCAGCAAATCAATATTGATCAGGGTGGAATGAAATATGCTTTTGGAAGTCCTTTTCAAATCGGACAAAGCAACAGTTTTATAATCTCTGCAAATATCAAGGCTGATCTACCTCAAGACCTGCCTTTAAAGCTTCCTTTAAAACCTTACTTAGATTTGGGGTATTTCAAAAATGCTCAACCTACAGGATCTGACGATACTTTTCAGGATCAGTTTTTAGTTTCTGGAGGATTGATGCTTGAGTTTTTTGGAGACAATCTAGCGATTTATTTTCCAATTGCAAGTACAGAAAATTTGGATTTGAAATATGGGGAAAGATCGGAAGGGAAGTATTTTGGTAGAATTACCTGGACCGTTAATTTGAATGAATTAAGCCCTTGGAAGTTAGTTGATAAAATTAGCTTTTAAACTCATCAATCTGTTTCGTCGATAGGTTCAGCACGGTAATACAGCTCGGAACAATTCTCTCTGGTTAATATTTTATTAGCTAGGCGCTTGATGTCTTTGGTGTTTATCGCCTGATAAAACTTGGCTTCTTCGTTGATTAATTCGGCATCGCCGAGCAATTCGAAAAAGGCCAGATTGATTGCTTTGTTAAGAATACTGGCTTCCGCAAATACAAGCGCACTTTCTACTTTATTTTTATATTTCTGTAATTCCACTTCTGGGATAAGCTCAGATTTTAAAAGCTCTAGTTCTTTCCAAATAGCCGCTTCGGCATCTTCCAGTTTTATACCTTCTGCTGGCTTTCCTTCAATAATCAAAAGTCCGGGGTCAATGTTGCCAGTGATGTAAGCGTCGATACTTGTAAAGAGTTTAAGTTCCTTCATTAACTTGCGATAAAGCCTAGAAGATTTCCCATTGCAAAGTACGTCAGATAGCAAGTCCGTTGCATAGTAGTCCTTGTCGATTCTGTCAGGAGTGTGAAAAGCCAAATACAATGCGTCAACTGGAACCTTTGCTTGTTGATTTCGAAAATGAATTTCTTTTTGAGGAGGTTCTTGCGGTATTGTTCTTTTGAGTCTTTCGCCAGAAGGAATATCAGCAAACCATTTTTTTACAAGCTTGAATGCTTCTGCTGTTTCTATGTTTCCAGAGACCACAAGGATTGCATTATTCGGATGGTAATATTTATGGAAAAAATCTTTTACATCTTCCATCGTTGCATCCTCAACATGCTCAGGAATTTTCCCAATGGTCGGCCAGCGATATGGGTGAACCTCATAAGCCATGTCAGCGATATGATGCCACACATCACCATAGGGTTGGTTAAGGCAAGTTTCCTTAAATTCTTCGACAACAACTTTTCTTTGTACCTCTAGACTCTTTTCACTAAAGTCCAAGCTCTTCATGCGGTCAGATTCCAGCCACATTGCGGTTTCAATATTTTCCTTTGGAACAATATCGTAGAAATTTGTAACGTCGTTGTTGGTAAATGCGTTGCTATCTCCTCCAGCCAATTGAATATGCTCGTCAAAGTCTGGGACATTTTTAGACCCACCAAACATAAGGTGTTCAAAAAGATGTGCAAATCCAGTCTTCTCCGGAGATTCATCTCGAGCGCCTACGTTATACAATACATTGACCGCAACCATAGGGCTGCTCACATCTTCATGTATTAAAACTCTTAAACCATTCTGCAATTCAAATCTTGAGTACTGTATCAATCTTCCTTTTTTTAAAGAACTTCAATTTTATAAAAGGCAAATTTAAACTATTTAAAAATTACAAACGAGTTTACACCAAAAAATGATGCATTTGCATCTTTATTTTTAGAGGACATTTAGTAATTACTAAAGCCTCTTCCTTTCCAAGGAATAAGTCGAAAAATATTGAATTATCTGTTTAAGTAGGTCTAGAACAGAGCTAGTATTTCTATGCAATTATTTAGACAGTGATCTTTTAGAGTTATTTTATAATAAACTAAAACCAAAAGAGATGTTACGACAAGATTTATCCAGATTAAAAAAAGACAGACCAATTTATCTAAAATTAGGAATGCTCTTTTCCCTAAGTTTTGTAATCCTATGTTTCAACTTTACAACCTATCCAGAGGATATGGAACCAGTTCAAACAGTGTATGTAGCCGATGATGAAATTAAAGTTGTTCGTACCGTTCATGAAAAGAAAAGAACACCTCCACCGCCTAAAATTGATATTTCAAAAACAATCCTGGACATAATTGACGAACCAGAATTTATTGAAACACCCGAGCCTGACATCATAGAACCAATCGAGATCCCTGTAAATGCTAAAATAGTAAAAGTCGCTCCGAAGCCAGCTCCTGTAGTCGCAAAACCACCGCCAGTGCCAGTAGTTTTGCCACCCGACCCGACAGAGGATTTATACAATGGAGAAGCTTTGATTTTTGCCGAGGAAATGCCTCGTTTCCCAGGTTGTGAAGAGAAGGATATGAATAAAAAAGCAAAGCATGAATGCTCTGTTTCAGCACTGCTGACCTATTTAAGAAGTAATCTAAAATACCCACATATTGCTAGAGATAATGGAATTGACGGTACTGTTGTTTTGACATTTATTGTTGAACTAGATGGCAATATTTCAGATATAAAAGTGATGAGAGATCTTGGTGGAGGTTTGGGACAAGAAGCAGTAAGAGTCGTAAAGAAAATGCCAACCTGGTCACCAGGGAAACAAAGAGGCAAGCCTGTAAGAGTCAAATACACTCTACCTGTAAAATTTAGTTTAATGGATTAAAAAAAGGATTGACTGATTTAAACTTCTAATAGATTGCAATAGAGATTTTATCTAAAACAGAACATCTATTAATGAATTAAATGGGTTTGAAATAAATAGATAAAGACCAATCGGAACGAAAACCTTATAGAAAAAATCAACGTCTTTTTTAGCTCCAGAAGAGCGACTTCTTTAAAATACAATAGGTGCAAAATTTTAAATACAAAGAGAACTCGAAAGTCTTTAAAGCTCCAGAGGAGTGACACCTTTGTAGACCAAAGCATAACCGAATTTTAAGCTCCGTAGGTGCGAAACCTTAACAATACAAAAAGTGCGACATCTAAAATAAAAATACAACACAAAGAAAAAGGCGGTAGCGTTTGAAGCTTTACGTTACCCAACCTGGTAGTTTTTCGACGACAGAGAAGGACGTTTTCCGAAAGGAGCGTCCTTTTCACTTTTACCCATTTTCAAAATGGCCGCTTATATCGTATCTTTGAAAAATGAAAAAAGCGCTACTCGCAGATACCATTTATGATCCAACGCTCCGTCAGGAAGATTCCGCGGCTATAGAACCGGATTCTTTCGAGACACCTGAGACTATTTCTGTGAAATCTGCCTACAATTCTAAAGACACTGAAGGTTTAGAACATTTGAACTTTGCAGCAGGAATTCCACCCTACCTGCGCGGGCCATATAGCTCCATGTATGCAGTGCGTCCTTGGACAATTAGGCAATATGCTGGTTTTTCAACAGCCGAAAAAAGCAATGCTTTTTATAGAAGAAATCTTGCAGCGGGCCAAAAAGGATTATCAGTAGCCTTTGATTTGGCCACACACAGAGGCTATGATTCAGATCATGAAAGAGTGAGAGGAGATGTAGGGAAAGCGGGCGTTGCAATCGATTCTGTAGAAGATATGAAAATCTTATTTGATCAAATTCCATTGGATAAGATGTCCGTTTCTATGACAATGAATGGAGCTGTTATCCCAATAATGGCTTTTTATATTGTAGCAGCAGAGGAGCAAGGCGTTGCACCAGAGTTCTTGAAAGGGACGATTCAAAATGATATATTGAAAGAATTCATGGTGAGAAATACCTACATCTATCCGCCAGCAAAATCCATGAAAATTATTGCCGATATTTTTGAGTACACGGCACAACATATGCCCAAATTCAATTCCATTAGCATTAGCGGTTACCACATGCATGAAGCCGGAGCTCCAGCTGATGTGGAACTGGCCTACACCTTGGCAGATGGCTTGGAATATATTCGGGCAGGTTTGAAAGTCGGGTTAAAGATTGATGATTTTGCACCGCGATTGTCCTTCTTTTGGGGAATAGGAATGAACCATTTTATGGAAATTGCAAAAATGCGTGCAGCCAGAATGCTTTGGGCAAAGATTGTCAAACAGTTTAATCCAACTAACCCAAAATCAATGGCTCTTCGGACACACTGTCAAACTTCAGGTTGGAGTCTTACAGAACAAGATCCTTATAACAATATTGCCCGAACTTGCATAGAAGCCTTGGCGGCTGTAATGGGAGGTACGCAATCTCTACATACCAATTCGTTGGATGAAGCAGTGGCTTTACCGACAGATTTTTCAGCGAAAATTGCCAGAGATACACAGTTGTTTTTACAACAAGAAATTAATATTACAAAAGTGGTAGATCCATGGGCGGGTTCTTATTATGTTGAAAAATTGACAGCAGATTTAGCAGAACGTGCATGGGCTTTGATTCAAGAAGTCGAAGAGTTGGGAGGAATGACAAGGGCGATTGAAAATGGATTGCCAAAATTAAAAATTGAAGGAGCTGCCGCTAAAAAGCAAGCACGTATTGACAGTGGGCAAGATAAAATTATTGGGGTAAATATTTTTCCAACCGAAGAAGAGACGGAAATGGAATTGTTGGAGGTTGACAATTCTCTTGTAAGAGAATCTCAGGTCAGTAGATTGATTCAAACTAAAAAGGATCGCGACCAATCAGCCGTGATTGCAGCACTTGAAGCAATAACTAAATGTGCAAAAGGGGAAGGTGGAAATTTATTGGACCTTGCTGTAAAAGCTGCAAGACAAAGAGCCACACTTGGTGAAATTTCCATGGCAATGGAAAAAGAATTCGGCAGATTTAAAGCAACGACCAGAACAGTAAGTGGAGTCTATTCAAAAGAAATGAAAATGAATGAGGATTTTAAAATAGCACAACAATTAACCGATAAATTTGCTTCCTTAGAAGGCAGACGCCCAAGGATTATGATTGCCAAGTTGGGGCAAGATGGACATGATAGAGGAGCAAAAATAATTGCCACTAGTTTTGCCGATTTAGGATTTGATGTTGACATTGGACCATTATTCCAAACGCCAAAGGAAGCAGTCATTCAAGCAATTGAGAACGACGTCCACATTCTTGGAATTTCATCTTTGGCTGCTGGCCACAAAACTTTGGTTCCCGATTGTATAACACAATTAAAAGAGCTTGGAAGAGAAGACATCATGGTTATTGTAGGAGGGGTGATTCCTCCAAAAGACTACGATTTTTTATATCAAGAAGGAGTATTGGGTGTATTTGGACCGGGTACGAAAATACCTGAAGCTGCTTCTCAGATTTTGGACTTAATGATCAAGCGATTGGAATAGTGGAAAACTGAAGTCTTATTTAATCCTCCACCCAAAACAAATCAGAAGCTATTTTGTCAGCTAGAAGTTTTCCCGTTTGACTTAAAACAAAACTGTTTTCTTGACGAATGACATGTCCTTTCTCCACGTGAGGTTTTATGTTTTTATAAA
>CALIAG010000350.1 GCA_938041325.1 uncultured Saprospiraceae bacterium
TTTTGGTATTCTTTAACTGTCAAATCCGTTTCTACATCACCCGTATGCTTGATGTTTTGTGGTTCGAAAAGCATTACCCAAACTTCTTCTTCAGCAATAGGTTTGTGTTCAACGCCTTTGGGCACTACGATCATTTCTCCAGCAGATAGCTCGACCGTTTTATCTCGAAATTCAATTTTCAAATCACCCTTTACAACAAAGAATAATTCATCTTCGTCTTTGTGATCGTGCCAAACAAACTCTCCTTTGAGCTTTGCTAACTTTACATCTTGTCCGTTGCATTCTCCAACTATTTTTGGACTCCAACGATCATTGAATAATCCGAATTTCTGGTTTAGATTAACTTTATCCATTGTCTTATATTTTTATTTTATTTTACGGAGAATTATTTTAAACTATCGAGACTTTAACTGGCTGGCTTCTTCCTTTTACAGAAACGTCGCTGAATTCCAAACCTTCTTGGTGTTCTTTTGGCAAGCGTTCTATTACATCTTTGGAAACAATCAACGTACTTTTATATTGCTTATTCAATTGCTCTAATCTTGAAGCAGTAATCACTGGATTTCCGGTTACAGAATATTGTTTCCGATTCTTGGTCCCTACATTGCCTGTGACTACAAAACCAGCATGCAGGCCTATTCCTATTTTGGTAGAAGGAATTAAGCCTTCTTTCGATTTCTGTTCTACGGCTTTCATAATATCTCTTGCAGCAAGATAAGCTTGTAAGCAATCATTTCCTGCAGATTGAGGAGCGCCAAAAGTGGCCATGAATCCATCGCCTAAAATTTGATTGACGATCCCTTTATATTCCGTTATGGTTTCCATCATAAAACCAAGAACATTATTTTGATAATCAATGATTTCTTCTGGTTTCAAATTCTCGACATATGGCGTAAAATTCCTGATGTCTAGAAACATAATGCAAACAAACTTTTTAGCTACCGCGTCTTTTCCAACACCTGCCAATAAAGCGTCTGCTACTTGTCCTGAAACTTGTTGATTCAGTAAGCCTTTTATCTTTTGTTCAGCTGTTTTTAATTTGTTTTGAGCTTGTTCTAGATCGGTGTAGGCAACGCCCAATTTACGGTGTTCTTTTTTATTTGTGCGGTACATCCATGTCAGACCAATTAGAGTACCACCCAATAGAAAAAGTCCTAGATAAAGATTTCTTTTATTGCTAATTTGGCGTTTGAGTTCCGCTTGATTTTGTATTAGTTGTAATTCAGTATTCTCTTCTTTTGTTCTTAGCAGTTCCAGTTCTTTTTCTTGTGTTTCTATTTCATATGCTTGTTCTAAAAAAGCCATAGACTCTTTTCTTTTTTCTTCTGCATATTGTGCTTCCAACTCTGCATATTCTTTGTAGTACTTCAGCGATTTTTCGTAGTCTTGTGTCCTTTCTGCTTGAACCGCTCGGCTCTTTGCACCGGAGACTTGAATCTTCACCTTCGCCAATTCTTTCTCAACAATCTTATCAATTTGTTGTACTTTAATTTCTGGCATTTTAGGAGGTGGCGGAATATCTACAACGGGTTCATTAATTTTAATATCAATCGATGGCGCAGTTTTCACACTGGTCTCTCCCCCTTTTTCAACATTGGATTTCGCTTCTCTAACATCTTCATTTCTTTCCATTGCTTCTTCGATTGCTTCCTCTGCTAGTAGTCCAGTTAATTCCACAATCTTTTCATTCATCTCCTCCACTTTTCTGTAATCGCCATGATTTTGATGCATCATCATGACTTTAGCATATTCTTCAATCGCCTTTTCATAGCGCTCATTTTTTTCATGCATTTTAGCAATTCTC
Source organism: uncultured Saprospiraceae bacterium (assembly GCA_938041325.1). Taxonomy (GTDB): domain Bacteria; phylum Bacteroidota; class Bacteroidia; order Chitinophagales; family Saprospiraceae; genus CALIAG01. The sequence continues at coordinate 1,805 of CALIAG010000350.1, forward strand.
ATTGTTGCAGCAATGGCTAAAATATCCCCTGTTCTATCTATCTTTTTTCCAATGTCTTTGAACAAACCGCCGTTTTTCTTTTTTTCTTTTTGCCCTTTGGTTCCTGCCAGAAATTCAGAATCATCTTTCAAATCCTCAGCTTTATCTTCCCATTCTGGAAGGTCAAATAATATAGCTAAGGAAATGGCTTCATCAAAGGCTAAAGTTGCTAAAGCAAACTCTCCTTTTCTAATTTGAGATTGTCCTTCCAGAATATACGCTTGAGGGGCTAAATAATAATCCGAAGGGCTAACTTCAGGGTTTTGTTTGTTCATGATGGCCACAACCAATTCAGTGGACTGCTTGGCATACTTGTAACAAGAATTCTTTGGAGACTCGTCTAGGCAGGTTTGGGTAATTTGATTTAAAATTCTAATTTTTGGGACACCAGCGGATTCCTCTAATTGGTCTTTTAAACCATCGAGGTATTCTTGACTCATCAAGGGCGTTCCAAAAAAGAACAAGGAAAGGATTAAAAATGTGGCTGATTTCAAAAATTTGTTCACGTTTTCTAGCTTAAAATGGAGTTTAAATAAGAAGTTGTTTAAACCAAAAAAGTCCAATTGCTTTAAATATAACAAGATTTTTTAAATGCAAATTGATTCATGATATTAAGAAAGTCATTATTCGACGATCTAAGCTAAAAAGCAGACAGATGTGGGCATTAAAAAACCGCTGTTATAAGAATAACAGCGGTTTTTAATGATAAGGAATGTTGCAAAATAAAAATTTATTTAAGCCCCAATCCTTAGACCTTTATTATTGTTTTGTACCACTGAATTGGCAGTCAAAGATATCAACAGTTAATAATTTAACTTGGTAATCAACAGACAAAACGTCTCCAGCTAGTGAAGCATCTCCTCTGAATCCATTACCCAATACAACTGTGTCATCAACTTTAAGGTCACAACCTTTAATTTCTGTAGATAAGTTCTCACCACCGATAGCGATGCTTAACTCATCTTCAACAGAACCAGCAGACACTGTTACTGTCTCACCAGTTGATCCAGTACCTAAAGTACAAACTCTGTCTCCAAGGTAATCTCCAGTAAAATCAGATTGTGGACAATCGTCTCCACAAGAAAAAGCAGTTAATACAACTGCTACAGCGAATAGTAAACGTTTCATAAACAATTTATTTATTAGTTAGTGATTAATGTTATAAGCTTTTTAAAATTTCAACCTTCGTTAAAAGGGAATGAAATGTTCGAATAACCTATAAAGTTTGCAAATATAGGTTATTTGATTCATTATCAAAACAAGAACTTATTAAAGAAAACTTAAATAGCTTTTTGACTTCATTTAGATTAAAACGAATTGAGAGAGCAATATGCTTTCTTAGTTTTAGTTTATTTTAGCTTTCAGAACATATTAACGCCAATTTTGATGCCATTGTTATACGCTGCTTGGCATTTCGATGTTAGATTCACAGAAAGGAAAAGAATTGAGATGAAATAATTGCCTGTTTAAATGCGGATTTTCAGTTTTTCGGCTTATTTATTCACAAACTTTCAAACTTTAATTCGCTCTAGACAAGTTTAAAATTATTTGCACTTTTTTTATTGGTTGAAATGTTAAATATTGAGAATTTTAGATCAGAAATAGTCTTTATGGCTAAAATGCCCAGTAAAATTCACTTTTCGTGTTTTTTTACTCCCGAAAATTTATTTCGTTTTTTCTATTGATGATGCATGGTCTTTGAAAACAACCCACTTTTTGTCCACTTTTTTCAGACCATAGCTTATTGACATATTGTTAAAATAAGGTTTCCCATTGCGATTTGGTTCTTTATACATAGATTCAACAATCGCTAAGCCATATTCTTCTCCTACATAAAAATCCTTAATTTCTGTTTCAAAGGTCCAAATTGTATCCTGAAACCATTCTCTATGGAAATTTAAAAATTCACCACTGGATTTTAAAACTTTTTGGTTTGGAAGAATCAGTATCATTAGGCTATCTGGAGAAAGGGTTGAAGCCAATGTCTTTAAGTCTCTTGCACTTACCGCGGCTAAATGTTTTTCTAAAATTGCAATGAAGGCTTTTTCATTTTGTTCTTGACTTTGAGTAACAGAAGGAATTATTTTTTTGGGTGCATCCTCATTGGTGCAGCTAATCATAAGGGTTATTACGAAGGGAAGAATGTATTTTAACATTTTTTAGATTTAAATGATGGGATAAAGGCAGTACTAGAAGAGAGTCAACATGGTCACTAAATCTTTCATCCTTTTCGCTAAATCTTCCTCTTTGGCTAAAAAAAATGCTCACTGTTAAGAACAGTAAGCAAATTATTGATTTTACAAAAACTTAAACAACAACATTTTTAAAGAAATTCTCCAAAGAGCCCAGCTCCATATAATAAGAAACCTCTTTTTTAAGTTTTACTTTTCAGGAAAAAGGTCAAGTCATGGAATAGTGTAAGAAACGTTTTCGTACAAATTTCTTTGTTAAATTTCGCTGGTTAAACTTTCATGGAGTTCTGAGCAGATACCATAAAGATTTATCCTACACTAAGTCCACAACTTGAACAAAATATAACCCAAAAAAAATATTTATAGATACAAGCGTTTGCTTGATGCTATGCGATTAAAAGTTGGTTACAAACCAACCGAACGCCAACCTTTGCGTTCTATCATTTTCTCCAAACCAACTCGATCGAGCGTTGCAATATAGTTTTGCGACTCCCAAGTCAAATCAACTGTTTTTTGCAAAGAAAAATCTACTACAGGTTTCCAAAAATCATAAGAGATGGTACCTACTTGATATCCAAATTCAGTAAGGTATTCTTTTAGGCCAGATGTTTCTGCTTCATGATCTTCGTAAATAATGTGTATAATTTTGCCAGATTTCAAGAAAGATTTTGCGCCCTTGAGCACATTCAGTTCAAAACCTTCCACATCTACTTTCATCAGTTTTATTACTTCATTTTTGTCAATAACTTCGCTCAATGGTTTTATCAGCACCACTCCATCTTGATTTTCTTTAACAGGTTCAATATAGGCGGTACCCTCATTTTTCTCAAAGTATCCAGAAGTAATGATTTTCCCTTGACTGATGGATTCACCAAGAGCGAAAGGATGTAGTTTTATAAAAGGCTTTTTTCTATTCGCATCAATAAAGTCTACGTTGACTTTCAATTTAGAATAGATTTCGGGCACAGGTTCAAATGCATGTACCCTACCCGTTGGTCCGACTCTTGATGCGAAAAGCGAGGTCATGTATCCAATATTTGCTCCTACGTCTACTGCTTGATCACCTGGTGATAAGATTCTTGTCGCTATTTCTGTGACGGCAAGATCAAATACTTTTTGTTTGTAAATTTCTCGGCCGACTGCTTCGTTAATATTTACTCGAAACTTGTGGCCCCAAGGTAAGTTTACCAATTGAAAAGCAGAGTTAGGCTTTTTTATAGCATAAGAGATTCTCTCCAAAAGAACTTTTGGTCGGAGTAAGAAATGTGGTTTCAAAAATTGAAACAAGGGTTGAACTGCTGTAGATTTCATTTTTAATGAATTTTAAGTTATTAAATAGAAACCATATTTGGCAGATTTTCAATTGACCAAAGGCTAAGCATTTTGTCGCTAAATTCTCCAGCACCTTCTGAACATTTTTCATCAATCTTGTTTAAGGGAGCAGAAAAGTTAAAAGGCTTTTTCTCTAAGTTCAAAGTTCTCCAGTCACCGGAATTAATATCATAGTTTAGGTTGTGCCTGTCGTAAGTTGTTGTTAACAAATACTTGCTTCCACTTTTTTTCAAGTTTTGAAAAGCCTTGAAGATACTTTCGTAACTAAGATGGACGAGACAATCCCTACAGATCACCAAATCAACTTTTGGAAGCTTATCTTTTGTCAAGTCTAAAACCTGAAAAGTAAAATTGCTTTTATCACTAAACTTAGATTTATTTCTCTGGATTAAATCTGGAACTATATCTGCACCGATGTAGTTGACGTTTTCCAAATTTACTTTGGGCATCCAATTCATATCGCCACAAGGAATATCCAATACAGATTTAATATTCAATTCTTTAATCAAAGTACTCAGTTCGTTGATCAAAGTTTTGGTTTGTTTAAAA
>CALIAG010000351.1 GCA_938041325.1 uncultured Saprospiraceae bacterium
AATCTTCCCCAATCTGTGTTTTATTTCAACCTTCTATAAACGTTGAAAAGATTTAGAACTAATCTTTTCTAAAATTTTTTCCTATGATTACTTTGAATAAAGAAAAAACAAAAGAGGTCGTCCCAACCGAAAATTCAATAATTAGTTTTAAAACGCCAAGAATCACTGAAAAGGGCTATGCTCTTCCGAATAACAATACACTGAATTCAGAAATAAGTGATTTAAATTTAGAATTGGTTTTACTAAAGAAATTGGTTAGCCGATCTGATACACCTGAAAATCTAAAATACGATCTAGAAGATCAATTAGAAGAAATGAGAAAAGATGTGGAGCAAGTGAAAATTTCTATGGTTCATCAAAAAGAGAAATTGAGTAATCCTCAACTTTCCGAAAGTCAGAACAATAATTTTTCAGAAAAAATAGCAGACATAAAGTTCTATTTGAAAGGACAAAGAATCAATGTTCTTCAATCGGTAATTAAATATTGCAGCTTTGATATCTACTAGACTCAGATTCTAATAGAAGTACAAAAGCAAAAAGCGCAGGGAATTTATTCTCTGCGCTTTTTGCTTTTTAGACCAAAGACTAAAATTTGAATTTATTTTACCTACCAGTAGTACTCAATAAAAAACTTTATCATTTGCTATTAAGATATCGCAACTACAAATCTGAATTAAAGAATAAATTCCATCTCGTTTATACCCTAATTATAAGCTATTCAAATTACAAAACTCCAGAGGAGCGAAACCTTTATAGCCAATTCAAAAATACAGTGATTAAGCTACGTAGGTGCGAAACCTAAACCAACGAAGCAAATTGCCAAACATTGAAAGGATGAGATTTTTATAAAAAGATAAATACAGATTATAATCAAAACCTTGAAGGGGTGACATTATTATGCCATCAGCCAAAGATCTGATAAACACCCAAAGCCCCAAAATAAGCCAAAGCCAAAGCAACAAAAAATACTATGATCGCCCATTTCCAACCACCAGTTTCCTTTTTGATAATGGCCAATGTACTCATGCACTGCAAAGCAAAAATATAAAAGATCAATAAAGATAAAGAGGTGCCTAAGCTATACACCTTTTCACCAGTTATAGGATTTATCTCTGCTGCCATCTTCTCCCTGATAGACAATTCATCTTCTGAATCTCCTATGTTATAAATAGTAGCCATCGTACCAACGAAGACTTCTCTAGCTGCAAAGGAGGTCAATAAAGCAATCCCAATTTTCCAGTCGTAACCCAAAGGTTTGATGATAGGCTCAATTGCTTTTCCGAATCTCCCCGCATAGGATGCTTCCAATTTTTTGGCAGAAGTCAAGTTCTCCACTTCCAACTCATTCAAGTTTTGAGAACTGCCCATCTCTTGAGCCTCACGTTCTGCTTCCTGCATCGCTTGTCCCGGTCCGAAGGAAGCAGCAAACCACAAAACAATCGAAATCACGAATATTACTTTTCCAGCTTCTTTTATAAAAGACCAAACCTTATTCCACGTATTCCACAAAACATCACGTAGGGAAGGCATTTGATAATTGGGCAATTCCAATGCAAAAATACTAGGCTCTTCTGATTTAATGATTTTATTGAAAATTAAAGAGACACCCAAGGCACCCATTATTCCAAGCATATATAATCCAAAAAACGCCAAGCCTTGCGCATTGAAGAATCCTAAAACGGTGATCGATGGCACGACAAAAGTGATTAAAATCGCATAGACCGGAATCCTTGCCGAGCAACTTATAAATGGTGTCGCAAGAATGGTCAACAATCTTTCCTTTCTATTCGTAATAGTTCTTGCACTCATGATTGCAGGCACAGCACAAGCTCCACCGGATATCAATGCCACCACACTTCTCCCATTCATTCCAAAGTACCGCATGAATTTGTCCCACAAAAAAGCAGCTCTAGCCATGTATCCGGCTTCTTCAAGCAATCCAATCAAGAAAAAGAGTATAGCGATTTGAGGAATAAAAATAACAACACCACCGATGCCAGGTAAAATCCCATTGGTCAATAAATCAGCATACCAACGGTCGGGTAGGGCGCCGTTGATTTGATTTCCCAACCATCCAAATAATCCATCAATCAAATCCATTGGATAACTGGCCCAAGAAAATATCGCCTGAAATGTAAAGAGCATGATGGCAAAAAAGATCAATGGACCGAAAACGTTGTGTGTAAGCGTCTTGTCCAATCGGTCAGAAAAAAGAACAGCGTCATTTTTCTTAGATTGAATCGACTTTTTTAATATGGGTGTGAAGTTATCATAACGAGCCATGGTCTCTTTGACCTGAGCATTCAACTGACTAAAATCATATTTGCTTTTTAAGGAGTCAAATTCAGCTTTTACTTCATCTGTAATCTCCGGCAACCACTTGTAATGATGGACCAATTGAATAGCTTGATAGTCCGAAGTGGTTTCATGTTTGCTTTGAACAGCTTGGCTTATTAATTTTTCTTGTTGATTTAATTTATAAAAGGACTTTCCACCTTTTGAAAATAGCTTTTCAGGTTGCGAAAGGTAGGTCTTGAGTTCTTCTAATCCTTCTTTCGACTTACTGCTCATTTTTATAACTGGAATACCAAAATCTTTTTCCAACTGTTTGATATCTACAGATTGTTCTTCTGCCAAATCTGCCATATTCAAGACCCAAATCAGTGGAAAACCCAAATTGATTAGTTGAGTGAGCAACAAGGTTTGTTGTTCCAACTTGTTGATGTCAGATACATAAATTACGGTATCTGGATAAGCCTTAGATTCTGGATATACCAATGATCCAACAACGATTCTTTCATCAATAGCATTTGGATAGATACTGTAGGTGCCGGGAAAGTCCGTTAGAGTGATTTCTTTATCAGAAAGTTGTAGGGTAGTAGATTTTTTCTCAACAGTTACGCCGCTAAAGTTTCCTACTTTTTGATTAAGTCCGGAAAGTATATTGAATAGAGAAGATTTCCCACAGTTTGGATTGCCGACGAGTGCAATTTTCCATTCTTTTTTCATCTATAGCATGGTTCTTACCTCAATAGCTTGAGCTTCTGAATGTCCAATGACAATTCGCTGATTATTACAGTTCAAATAGTAGTTGCCTTCTTTCCAGATTTTTCGAACAACCTTAACAGTTTTTCCAGGAAGAAAACCCATTGATATGAGTTTGCAAGCAAGATTTTGATCTTTGTAACCATAGATGACCGCTTCCTCATTGGCCTCCAAACAGCACAAGGTTGTCAATTCTACTTCATCAGCATTTATCCCCTTCTTCATTTTGATTATTTGGACTAATTCTTAATAAGAACAAATGTAAGTAAATTTTGTTTGACTTCGAACAAGATTGCGAAGGATTTCAATTTTATGACAATCCTCAAATTTGACTCAAAATTTGCCCCTATTTGACCACAAACTTTTTTAAATTAAACACGTTTAACAACTAAGGAACGGCGATTAGATAAATTTGTACTTCAAGGCCAGAGATTTTTTTCTTAATCGAGGCACAAAAAACGGAGTTATGCAAAGCATAATGAGTTTTTTGGGAACGAAGAGTAAGAATAAAAGATTGGCATAGAAGTGTAGATTTATTTTATCAACGTTCCTACAGATGGAATATTTTCATTTATTTGGTAGGTAATCTACTTTAGGCTGTTTTTTCCAAATAGACTAATTCAACTTATAAAATTCAAATTATCATGTATAAAGATCTTCAAATCCCGCGCGACGTTTACAATACGGAGGAGCACGAAATGGTTCGTCAAACTATTCAGGAATTCTATAAAAAAGAAATTGCTCCGAACAGAGAAGCTTGGGAAAAACAAGGTTATTGTTCTCGAGAGGTTTGGAAAGCAGCTGGTGAATTGGGTTTGTTGAATCTATCTCTTTCTGAAAAATATGGAGGAGGAGGATTGGATTTTTCTTTCAGCGCTTTGTTGATCGAAGAGTCTGCTAGACTAGGAGTTGTGTCTCCAGCTATTTCGATGCACTCTGACATTGTTGCGGTGTATATAGAAAACTACGGAACAGAATACCTAAAGGAAAAATATCTTCCCAAAATGGCTACCGGTGATTTGATTGGTTCATTGGCAATGACAGAACCAGGAACAGGTTCTGATCTCCGCGCCATTACCACCAATGCTGTTGATAAAGGGGATTATTGGTTGTTAAATGGATCCAAAACTTTTATTACAATTGGATATACTTCTGACTTCTCTATAGTTGCTTGCAAAACACGTCCCGGCACTCCACAAGAAGGTGTCAGTTTACTTTTGGTAGATGCGAATTTAGAAGGGTTTAAAAAAGGACAACCTTTTCACAAACTAGGATTGAAAGAATCAGATACTTGTGAATTGTTTTTTGAAGATATAAAAGTTCCCAAGGAAAATTTAATAGGTCAAGAAGGCAAAGGTTTTATTCACATGATGGAAGAATTGCCGCGAGAAAGATTGACCATTGCGATACAAGCCATTGGTGCAATTCATGGAGCATTGGATGAGACGATTGAGTATGTACAAACCAGAGAAGCATTTAAGCAGCCTATTGCAGGTTTTCAGAATACACAATTCAAACTAGCAGAAGTAGGAGCACAATTGCAAATCCATCAGGCATTTGTAGATCGATGTGTACATTTATTAGCAGAACATAAATTGACTGCAGAGACCGCTTCCATTGCAAAATACTCTACCACAGATTTGGAAACCACAGCAATCGACACTTGTCTTCAGCTATTTGGAGGATATGGTTTTATGTGGGAATATCCCATCGCAAGAAGATACGCGAACGCGCGGGTTACGAGAATTTATGGAGGTACAAACGAAATAATGAAAGTGCTAATTTCTAGGAAATTGCTTAAAAAATATTTTATACAATTAAAAGAAAAGATAAAAGCCAAACGAGCAAAGGCCACCGCTTAAACTCGATGGCTTTCTATATAAAAAACCGTTTTACAAATCTAATACATTTGTAAAACGGTTTTTTATTAGTGACTTAACCCACCTTACCTAATTCAAGCTTCTTCGCATTCCCCTTTGGGATCCTATCAAAGTTCAAAACCAAAAGCCAAATCATAGCAATTAATTACTTAAAATTTTTTAATTTCGAGATGATCAAGCTCCATAGGAGCGTAACCTTTATAGTCTCGTTTAAAATATTGATTAAGCTCCGTAGGTGCGAAATCTAATACAAAACCTGATGTTAGTTCTAACTAAAGCTTCTTTTCAAGATAAACCTGAAGGTTCAAAAATAAAATAAAATGAAAACACTCACCCATCTCCTAATCATTGCCCTTTCCATCACCATCTTCCTGACTTGCAAAAACGAAAAAGCAAGCACACCAAACCCTGTTGTAGTATCAGACGATTACGATGAACTAGGTGAAATTAAATTCAATTTTGCAGGCAACGAAGAAGCACAAGAACACTTCCGCAAAGGATTACTCCTTATGCACAACTTCGAATACAAAGATTCAAGAAAGGAATTTATAAAAGCCCAAGAAAAAGACAGTACCATGGCAATGGCGTATTGGGGAGAAGCAATGACCCACAACCATCCATTATGGCGTCAACAAGATTACGAAAAAGCAACAGAAGCTTTAGCTAAGTTGGCAAAGACAAGCGAAGAAAGATTGGCCTTGATTCCCAATGAAGCTGAAAAAGATTTTTACAAAATGGTAGAAGTACTATATGGTGAAGGAGAGAAAAAAGATCGAGATGTACTTTTCAATAATTACCTTGAAAAAATGAACGTAAAGTATCCTCAAGACAATGAAATTGCTTCCTTCTATGCACTTTCTTGTTTGGGGGTTTCTAAAAAAAGAAATAAAGAGAATTATGAAAAAGGCGCGCGAATAGCAAAAGGAATTATCAACGAAAATCCAAATCATCCTGGCGCATTGCATTACTTAATTCATTCGTATGATGATCCAGAAAATGCACCAAAAGCGCTAGAGGCTGCCAACAGATATTCCAGAGTCGCTGCAGATGCAACACACGCACTTCACATGCCTTCTCACATATACGTTGCCGTAGGAATGTGGGATCAAGTAATCAAATCAAATATCGCTTCTTATAAAGCCAGTGTTCGGAAAATGGAAGAAAATGAATTGGATGACAACGCACGTTCTTACCATGCTTATCATTGGTTAATGTACGGTCATTTGCAAAGAGGAGAATTTGAGAAAGCCAAAGGGATCATGAAAAAAATGGATACCTACATCACCGACGAATCTGATATCCAGCCAAGATCCTACTTGGTTACAATGAAAGGAAATTACTTGGCGGAAACAGGCGATTGGCAAAGCCCGATAGCGGATTACTCCGCAAATAAAGAGGGCATCAATATTCGGTTTCAAGGCATTTTTGATTACACAGAAGGATACAAAGCTTTTGTAAATAAAGATGCAAAACGAATGAAAGAAATGATTACGAAGCTAGGCAAAGATCGAGCATTTGCATCAACAAACGTTGGAGACAATGCTTCACCAATGTGCGCTGCAGGAGCCAGTTCTGAAACTGCTAATAAAGAAGATTTGGCCGTATTAGAAATTTTGGAAACACAACTAAGAGGACTCAAAGAATGGGACAGTGAAAAAGCAGAGAAATATTTGGCAGATGCTGTTGACCTAGAAGAGTCTAAATCTTATTCCTACGGTCCACCAAGAGTTATACATCCAACAAGAGAATTGTACGGCCGTTGGTTGTTGAAAAATAACAGATTCGGAGAAGCAAAAGCCCAATTTGAAAAAGCATTAGATCGTGGTCCTAAACGCTTGCATGCTTTGCATGGCTTATTATTGGCTTGCCAAAATCTTGGACAAGATGCTGAAGCGGCTTCTATCGAACAAGAAATGAAAGAGACCCTAGAACCAGCGGATGAAGCCGTTAAAGAGCAATTTTTAAATGTACTGCGTTTAACCGCGTTATAAAAGTAAGTGGATAATCGAATTTGATTTCAAAAAAAAAATCCTATTTTAGTGGCGAGACTAAACTGTTAAATCAAGTTCCTGAAAAGAGAAAACAATTTTTGACAAACGAAAAGCGTACAAACTATGAGCACTAGTCTCGAAACTCTAGACTGGGTTGTATTGAGTATATACTTCCTAGCCCTCCTAGTAATTGCCATCTGGGTAATTCGTCAAGACAATAAAAACACTGAAGATTATTTTTTAGCTGGACGTAACGTTGGCTGGTTCGTTATTGGCGCTTCCATTTTCGCTTCCAATATTGGTTCAGAACATGTTGTCGGTCTTGCAGGAACCGGTGCTGAATCAGGTATGCCAATGGCGCATTACGAGTTGCATGCTTGGATAGTCTTGCTCCTCGGTTGGGTCTTTTTGCCCTTCTATATGCGGTCAGATGTATTTACAATGCCCGAGTTTTTAGAGAAAAGATTTGATGCAAAATCGCGTTGGTTTCTTTCCATCTTTTCCATTATTGGATATGTGTTGACGAAAGTATCGGTCACCATATATGCTGGAGGAGTAGTGGTTTCGCAATTGATTGGTTTGAGTTTTTTAGAAGGGGCATTATTGACAGTAGTCATAACGGGCCTTTATACAGTGTTTGGAGGAATGCGCGCGGTTGTTTATACAGAGGCATTGCAGACCGTAATCCTAATTTTGGGTTCCTGCTTTTTGACCTATAAAGGATTTCAAGCAGTTGGATCTTGGTCAGAATTGAAAGAATTGGCTGGAGCAGAACACTTTAATATGTGGCGCCCCGTTTCGGATCCGGAATATCCTTGGACAGGAATGGTTTTCGGAGGAGCGATTGTCGGGATTTGGTATTGGTGTACCGATCAATACATTGTCCAAAGGACCTTGGCTGCACACAATATTAAGATAGGTAGGAGAGGAGCCATCTTTGGCGCTTACCTGAAAATATTACCGATTTTCATTTTCTTGGTTCCAGGTATCATTGCTTATGCATTGAAACAAAAAGGTGTTTTAACTTATGAAAGATCTGATCAGGTTTTCCCAGTCATGGTTCAAACCTTGCTTCCAACTGGCGTAAAAGGATTGGTCGCAGGGGGATTGATGGCTGCATTAATGAGTTCATTGGCGTCTGTTTTTAATTCAAGCTCTACACTTTTTACAGTAGATATTTTCAAAAAAATGTATCCGGAGACTCCGGAGAAAAAACTGGTTAGAATTGGTCAATTGGCAACAGTCGTCGTCGTGGTATTAGGAATGTTGTGGATCCCAATTATGGAAAAAATCGGTGGCGGAGTTTTATACAAGTACCTTCAATCGGTACAGTCTTATATTGCTCCACCAATAACAACCGTTTTCTTAATGGGTATTTTTTGGAAACGAGTAAATGCACAAGGAGCCATATCAACTTTGTTCTTTGGTTTGTTCATGGGAACCTTACGAATCATTGCAGAGTTGACAGTGTCAGAGGGAGATACAGGAGCCTGGGCTTATTTTGCAACGATCAATTTTGCGCACATGGCCATCTTTATGTTTTTGGCTTGTGTTGTGGTTTGTATCGTTGTAAGTTTAATGACGCCTCCACCGGATTTCGAAAGAATTGCAGGACTGAGTTATGGGACATTATCCGCAGAGCAGAAAAAAGCAAACAAAGGATCCTACAGTTTGGTCGATGTAATAGCTTCTGTCCTTTTAGTGGCCGCAATCATTTGCATTTTATCTTATTTTACGGGTTGATTTTAAAAAAGGATGACCACGAATTCACTAATTGAAGAACGAACGACTTTAAAAAGTTTAAACAACGGATGCACAGATTAAAGGAGGATTGATAGGGAAAGAAAGATATACACGTTGGTTCGATAAAATTCCCTTAATTCGTGGTCAACTTTATTCTTGTTCGTCTGATCTTTTATCCGTGCATCCGAGGTAAAAAGAATACACGAAAGTTCGTTCTAAAATCCCCTTAATTCGTGGTAAAAAAAACACGGCCACAGAAAAAACATAAATCCGAGGCAAAAAACAAGACCACAGAAAATCCATAAATCCGTCGTAAAACAAAAACAAACAAAGTGGACCAACAAGGAACAAAAAATTTTGGCGCATTCATCGACCGTACCGGTAAAGCAATCCGACACAAATACCTCAAAGTCTTTAAAGAAATAGATGTAAATATAACGACTGAGCAATGGGTCCTACTAGATAGTTTATACCAAAATAATGGACAATCACAAAATGACTTGGCCGCTCAAAGTTTTAAAAATGCACCTACGGTCTCCAGAATTATTGATTTGCTTTGTGAAAAAGGTTTGACGGAACGACAACGATTCGAGAATGACAGACGGAGATATAAAATCTACTTGACTTTAGAAGGCAAAGCTTTGGTCGAGAAAACCTATCCCGCAGTTTTGGATTTAAGAAGGCAAGGTTGGGACGGATTGTCAGATGAAGATTACGAAAATTTCCTAAGAATCATAAACAAGATATTTGATAATTTTAATGGGGAGAAATAGTCAAGAAATATCAATTTTAAATAGTACCTCACTTTTGTTTAAAGCCCATTCAGCAGCTTCATAGAGTAACAGCTGTGGAATAAGCAGAACCCTTAAGTACAATTTTGCTTCGCAGCGCTCAATTAGGCCACTTTCCTACATCTCCGATTTATATTTCCACGAATCTTCCCGAATTCCTTGCAAAGACCTTTAATTCGCAATATATTTGCCATAGCAACTATTCGTTTAGTAACTATTTTATAAAAACAGCCAATGTCATTGATAACTTCCGACCAAAAAACAGCAGACGCAGCAACAGATTTTATGCCTATAAATGGCACAGACTATATAGAACTGTATGTGAGCAATGCTAAACAAGCAGCCTATTTTTACAAATCAGCAATGGGATTTCAATCCTTGGCTTATTCAGGTTTGGAAACCGGTAATCGAGAAACGGAATCTTATGTTGTTGTTCAAGATAAAATTCGAATTGTATTGACTTCTCCTTTAAGAAGTGGAAGTGATATTGGTCGTCACATTGATAAGCATGGGGACGGAGTGAAAGTAAACGCACTTTGGGTGGATGATGCAACTTATGCTTATGATGAAGCGATGAAAAGAGGGGCAAAATCTTATATGAAACCAAGGGAGGAAAGTGATGCAGATGGAAAAGTCGTTCGCTCTGGTATTCACACCTATGGTGAAGTGGTTCATATCTTTGTAGAAAGAAAGGACTATAATGGAGTATTTTTACCAGGATTTACAAAATGGGATAGCTATTTTAAACCAGAACCTGTTGGCTTGAAATTCGTTGATCACATGGTTGGAAATGTGGAGCTAGGTAATATGAACAAATGGGTTAATTTTTATCAAGAAGTACTGGGCTTTAAACAAATCATGTCTTTTGATGACAATGATATTTCAACAGAGTTTACAGCACTGATGTCTAAAGTTATGAGCAATAACAACGGACGAATCAAATTTCCAATCAACGAACCTGCTCCAGGACTAAAGAAATCACAAGTAGATGAATACTTAGAATTCTATGAAGGCGAAGGCGTGCAGCATGTTGCGGTTGCAACAGACAATATTATTGATACCGTTACTAAATTAAAAGAACGAGGAATTGAGTTCTTATCCATACCAAGTACTTATTATGATGTCTTAGAAGAAAGGGTAGGGAAGATTGACGAAGACATCCAGCCATTAAAGGATTTAGGTATTTTGGTAGACAGAGATGAAGAAGGATATCTTTTACAGATTTTTACCAAAACCATCCAAGCGCGTCCAACAATGTTTTTTGAAATTATCCAACGCAAAGGAGCGACTTCTTTTGGTAAAGGAAATTTTAAAGCCTTATTCGAAGCAATCGAACGCGAACAAGAATTACGTGGTACATTATAGGCTAAGTATTCAACACTAGCCAATCCAAATAAAATCAAAAACCATAACTAAACGACTGCATTTTTGCAGTCGTTTTTTTTTCGTATCGGGAGAATTTATTCCCCCAAGATATCCCTTCCTAATACCCATTGGTTTCTTAGGAATTTATTTCATATGATAGAAAAAATAAAATCACAGAAATATATCAACCAGCTATAAAAGAAAATAAATAAGCAAGGAATCCTTATTTTTGTCCAAATGAAGGAGGACCCAAAATATGATCGATATCTAGCTGAGCTTAAAAATCTTGCAACGAATAAGCACTTGCGTGATTTGAAAAGCCTTGAGAAAAGCCCTTCTGGAAAAGTGATCTGGAACGGAAAAGAATACCTCAATTTATCCAGCAATGATTATTTGGGTTTAGCTTCTGATATTGACTTATACAATTCCTTTTTAAATGAAATAAAGCAAGAATCCAATTTGACAAAATATGGTTTAGCAGGAATGTCCTCTCGTCTTTTAACAGGTAATGCCAGTCCATATGAAAAGTTAGAAAATCTACTTTCCGATCTTTACAACACAGAGTCAGCTTTGGTCTTTAACTCAGGTTACCATGCTAACATCGGAATAATTCCTGCCTTGAGCCAAAAAGGAGACCTCATTATTTCTGATGAGCTGATCCATGCAAGTATGATCGATGGATTGCGATTAAGCAAAGCAGAACGAAAAAGATTCAATCACCTCGATTACGATCATTTAGAATTAATTTTAAAAGAAGAGCGCGCCAATTACGATCAGGTTTTTATTATTGCAGAATCCCTCTACAGCATGAATGGAGATTGTACGGATTTAAAGAAAGTAGTTGACTTGAAAAACAAGTACAATGCCTTTTTATATTTAGATGAAGCACATGCTTTGGGAGTGAGAGGAATCAAAGGATTAGGGCTAGCAGAAGAATACAATTTAATTTCAGAAATAGATTTGTTGGTAGGAACATTTGGAAAAGCCATCGCATCTCAAGGAGCATTTATAGTTTGTAAAAAAAGCATCAAAGACTTTCTAGTAAATAAAATGCGCTCTTTAATTTTCACCACAGCATTACCGCCCATCTGCGTTTCTTGGACGCACTTCATCATGGAACGGATTTCAGATTATAATGAAAAAAGAATCCACCTGAATACCATAAGCCAAAAGTTCAAGAATGCTTTACAAAGTAAACCTGGTGTCAATCTATCCAATAGTCATATCATTCCTTTGATCACAGGTGACAACACCTCTGCTACTCAACTCGCCGAAAAGCTACAATCCCAAAACTTTCTTGCCTTTCCAATAAGAACACCAACCGTTCCCGAGAATACGGCCCGCATCAGATTTTCTCTAACCGCCAACCTTTTGTGGAAAGATCTCCTAACTTTAAGCACAATCTTATAATAGTAAAATCACTCATCGAAACACACTGAATTTCGAAAGAAAGCTCAACCATCCCTCTTAATTTGCTCCCTCTCAAATAATTCTTTAAATACTTTTAACCATAAGGTTGAAAAACCTATTTTTACGAAAAAAAGCGACTACTTGTAATCGTCATATCTAACATTTAGTCAAATTTGAGAGCCTTTTAGGATTTTATTATGACATAGAAACTTTATTGGTGACGTAGAGATTTAGGATGGCCTTATTCATTTTAGTGGAAAAAAGATCTAAACACGTTAAGAACCAAATACTGTTTGAGCTTATTCAGTCTTCAAAAAAGGTAAAAGGAATTATAACCAACAATCATTACAAAATCGAATAGATAAAAAGCGAGTTTATTTGGTTTAGTGTTTCGATCTTTTTGAAGCGTTAAGAAATGAATACAGCCTTGAATTTTTGTTACTTTTGTTTCAAGACAAAAGTAGAAATAAAAAAAGTTTAAACACATGAAAAACATTGCCTTAATCTGCGGAGGCCAATCACCCGAACACGAAATCTCTGTCCGATCTGCCAAAAATATTTTGAAAGCAATCGACAGGAATAAGTTTAATGTTCAAGTAATCGGAATTGATAGAAATGGTGTTTGGAGGAAATTAGAAGAACAAGAATTAGATAAAGAAATCACAGGTGGTGGAAAGGAAATAGCCATCGTGCCCGGAGCTAAAACTGGTCAATTTATTTTATTAGAAAACGGAAGTGCACTTCCCAAACCAGATATTGCCTATCTAGTTTTACATGGACCACTAGGAGAAGACGGAACGATTCAGGGATTCATGCGATTATTGGATTTGCCTTTTATCGGACCAGATGTATTTGGTTCATCAGCAGCAATGGACAAAGACTTTGCAAAAAGATTGTTGGCCGAAGCGGGAATCAATGTAGCAAATGGAAAAGTGTTTAATCATACACAAAGAAGCCAAATTGATTACGATGAAATTTCAAAAGAATTAGGCCAAACACTTTTTATAAAACCCGCAAATATGGGTTCATCTGTAGGTGTCCATAAAGTTGAAAACAAAGAGGAGTTTGACGCAGGTATTGAAGACGCATTTTTATATGATCGCAAAATTTTAATTGAACAATTACTCGTTGGCCGTGAAGTAGAATGTGCAGTTATGGGCAACGAAAACCCGGAAGCAAGTACGGTAGGAGAGGTAGTGATTTCTGAAGAATATTCTTATGAGGCGAAATACATTTCGCAGACAGCGGCTAAAATTCAAATTCCTGCCAAAGTTTCAGAAGAAGAATTGGAAAATTTAAAATCTATTGCCAGAAGAGCTTATCTTGCCGTAGGTTGTGAAGTCCTGTCAAGAGTAGATATGTTTCTCACCCCAACGGGCAAGATATATGTCAATGAGATCAACACCTTACCAGGCTTTACAAGCATTAGCATGTATCCCAAACTATGGGAAGCCTCCGGTATTTCTTATTCCGACTTAATCGAAAAATTAATAGGCTTCGCTTTGGAACGACATGCACTACAAACCAACTTAAAAACGGTGATGTAAATTTGCAAAAGACCAAACCCTGAAAGGGTGGAACCATTAAAAAGATGAAGAGATCAAGAAAATAAAAATTCAACATCGAGGAGATGGTATATTGATAAATAAAAAGCGACAAAGAATCTAAGAACCCAAACCCCGAAGGGGTGATATTTTTATAAAAAATCTAAAGTCATCCGTATTTTGAAACCCTGAAAGGGTGATATTATTATAACAAGACACACATGAAAAAGAAACTTTTAGTATTAACCGGAGGAGGAGATTGCCCAGGACTAAACGCAGTCATCAGAGGAATCGCAAAAGCTGCAAGAAGTAACGGCAACTGGGAAGTATGGGGGAGTATAGAAGCATTTAATGGAATACTAAAAGACCCCGTTGAAATTGTCAAACTCACCCGCAGCAAAACCTCCGGAATCCATGTGAAAGGAGGAACGATTATAAAAACAACCAACCGAGGTAATCCACTTGATTTTCCAGTTCAACTCGATGATGGAACTTGGACAACCAAAGACCTCTCTGAAGAAATGGCCCGCAAAATAGCGGAACTAGGATTCGAAGCGGTTGTAAATATCGGCGGAGACGGAAGCCAAGCCATTTCTCAAGCGTTGTTTAAAAGAGGTCTGAAAATTATAGGAGTTCCCAAAACCATAGACAATGATCTGTCTGCCACAGATTTGACTTTCGGTTTTTCCACTGCTGTTCAAATTGCAACAGAAAGCTTTGATCGATTAGTAACCACCGCTTCAAGCCACAGCCGAGTCATGATCATGGAAGTAATGGGCCGAGATGCAGGTTGGATTGCATTGCATACCGCAATTGCTGGAGGCGCAGAAGTTTGCTTAATCCCAGAAATTCCGTTTAAGATTGACAACATCATCAAGCGAATTAATAAACGCTATAAAAAAGGAAAAGGGTTTGTAAATATCGTAGTGGCTGAAGGAGCAAAAATGGAAAGTGGAGAATTGGTTGGTGAAAAATCCCTAGACGCTGGTGAGAAACATCTGAAACTCGGAGGCATTGCGAATTACATCCGGAAAAAGCTGGAAGAAAAAGATTGCGTTTATCAAGTAAGAACCACTATTCTTGGCCATACCCAACGAGGTGGAACGCCAGTTGCTTTTGACCGGATACTCGCAACAGCCATGGGAGTCAAAGCTTTTGACTTGGTTGAAGAGGAAAAATATGGGCATATGGTTTCTTTCAAAAATAATGAAATCACTTCTGTACTAATCGCTGATGCAATAAAAGATTACAATGTGGTAAATCAAGACCATTACCTCATACATGTAGCCCGTTCTTTGGGAATGTCTTTTGGAGATGAATAACTAAAAAATTAAAATGTATCGAATCAAACCCTTGTATTTCATTCCAATTTTATTGTTGGTTTTTAACGCTTGTACAGAATCTTCGCGCAGCCCTAAGCCAGAAAAACATAGCTCATCAAGCGTCGCGCAAACTCATTTGCAAGGAAAATGCATGGGAACGATTTACAACATAAAATACCAATCCGACTCCAAAGAGAATTTTCAAGCAGCAATAGACCAGCTGTTGTTAGATATTGAAAACGAAGTATCAACTTACATCGATACCTCTACCATTTCCAAGATAAATAAACCAGTCAAAAGCTTTCCGCTTTCTGGAGATATTTATCCCTCAAGCTCAACAGAAACAAAAGACCTGCACTTTAGACGAAACTATAAAATAGCTTTAGATGTCTTTAATGAAACCGATGGCTATTTCGATCCTACGGTAATGCCTTTGGTCAATTATTGGGGGTTTGGATATACGGGAAAAAAGACTTTGACAAAAGTGGATTCAAACAAAGTCTCGGAGTTATTGCCATTAATTGGTTTTCAAAATTTCGAAGTAATTTTTGCCGATGGAGAATATGTACTCTTCAAAAAAGACAAAGACATCAAATTGGATTTTAGTGCTTGTGCAAAAGGATATGGAGTGGATGAAGTTTGTAACTTTTTGAACGAAAAAGGAATCAAAGATTTTTATGTTGACATCGGAGGAGAAGTCAGAGCACAAGGCACCAATCCGCACAAACGCCCTTGGAGTATCGGAATCAATACGCCCAAGGAAAATGCAGGCTTGGGAGATTTTGAAACCATTGTTGGATTGAAAAATAAAGCAATGGCCACTTCAGGCAACTATCGGAATTACTACGAAATAGAAGGAGTCAAATATGCACATACCATAAACCCCAAAACAGGATTTCCAGAGAAAAATACATTGTTAAGCGCGACAATCTTAGCCGATAAATGCATTATCGCAGATGCATACGCGACTGCAAGTATGGTGATGGGAGTGGATAAAGCCATGGAATTGATAGAAAAGCTAGACAAGATTGAAGCTTTCTTAATTTATTCTGATGAAAAAGGTGAAATGAAGACCAAATTCACAAAAGGATTTTCAGAAATTTTGTCCCGTTAGATTTAGAATTGCTACTTTTGTGGCTCATTCCTCTGATAATTGAAACCTGCTTTTTAGCAAGGAATTCATTTTAAACTTCTTGAAAAATTTCCAATGACATTTAACCTGACAAAACCTGTTTGCTTTTTTGACTTAGAGGCAACTGGCCTTAATGTAATCCGAGACAAAATTGTCCAAATTGCAATTGTTAAATACAGCCCTGATAAAGAAGAGCCAGAAGAATTTGTTCAGTTAATAAATCCGGGAATTCCAATTTCTGAAGAGGCAATTGGAGTCCATGGTTTGACGCCAAAACACTTGGCCAATAAACCAACCTTCCAGCAAATGGCCCAAAAGATTTTTGACTTTATCGGCGATTCTGATTTGGGCGGATACAACTCTAACCGCTTTGATGTGCCTCTTTTAATGGAGGAGTTTGCTAGAGTAGGAATTGAGTTTGATATTTCGACAAGAAAAACAATCGATGTTCAAAGGATTTTTTATAAAATGGAACCTCGGACACTGAAAGCAGCATTAAGGTTTTATTGTGGAAAAGAATTGACTGACGCGCATGATGCATTGGCAGATGTTCGTGCAACCGTAGATGTTTTAAAAGGACAAATTGAGAAATATAAAACGGTTCCTCTTCCAGGTGTAGAAAACGAAAACGAAACTCCACCTGTTCAAAACGATATGAAAGTGCTGCATGATTTTACCAACGATACCAAGATGTTGGATGCAACCCAACGAATGAAATACGATATCAATGGAGTTCCCGTTTTTAACTTTGGAAAATATATGGGGAAACCCGTTGCCCAAACTTTGGTTAAAGACAAACAATACTACAATTGGATTCTAAATAAAGAGTTTTCTTCTCAGGTGAAACAGCTGGTTAAAAAATTAGTGAAAGAATATGAAAAAGAACAGAGACAATAAACTCAAAGTTTTTAAATGGACAAGAGCAATCTTCGTCGGTTTAGTTTTAGTTTCCTTGTTGAGTTCCTGTTATGAAAAAGTGGAAGGATGTCTCGATACCAATGCAACAAACTTTGATGCTTCAGCAGATGAATCTTGCGAAGACTGCTGCACTTTTCCGAATTTCACCATAAACTTTAGCCACCAAATCAACGATACCTTTTTATTTTACAATACACCTTATACTTTCAATGGATCAGAAATCATTGTTTTTAACTCGATAAGATTTTATGGTTCTAATTTTCAATTGATACAAGGTGGCGAAGCTTTTGGAGTAATCGATAGTATTGAATTGATCATTTCCGAAAATGGAGATTCAACCAATCAATTTTTTGAAGACAACTTTACCATCCTAGATAGAAGCACCAGACCAACTACAGTAGATTTTGGTGAGGCAGAAGGGCAGGGCACTTTTGATTCCCTGCGATTTACCATCGGCTTAGATCCTTTGATTAACACCGTTATGCCCGATGAAGTGTCCGAATCAAATCATCCCCTTGGTCCCCAAACCGATTCCATGTGGACTGCTGAAAATGGATATATAATGGGGAGCTTTAATATGGTCGTCGATACAATGGCCAATGATACTTTTACCCATCAAATTTTTAGTCCTATTCTACCTATAGATGTAGCCTTGCCCATAAATTATACTTCCAGTTTAGGAAAAGACATAGAGCTCTTTCTGATATTAAACTATAATTTATTATTTGAAGGCATAGATTTTGAAGCTATAACAGCTAATCCGGACTTATTGACCTCAAAAATTGTCGAGAATCTGCCAAATAGCTTTTTCATCTCTGAATGAGCACTCAAAAAAGGTAATTTCGAAACAACTATTAGGGTTCTAAAACGTTTTAGATAAGTCCGTAACCGTTAATATAATTTATAGGTATTATGAAAAAACTTGGAATTTTACTCTCAGCAATTGTCATTGCACTTGTTGCATTCTCTTGTAAACCTGATCCAATTAGTGAAGATGTTGGGGAAATCAAATTGAATTTCAAAGCCAATTTTGATGGTCAAACCTTCATGACTTTTCAGGAGTATCCATTAATGGGTGATTTAAACGCTAGAATGAGCGAATTCAGCTTCTATATTTCTGATGTTTCTTTGTTGGAAGAAGAAGGAGATGATGAAATCTCACTGCTTGATGTTGAACATATTGACTTAAGCTTTAATACAGGAGAAGAGGATCAAGCAGAAGAAGGTGTTTCTAAAACAATTCAAAATGTTTCTGTTGGTAAATACAAAGGTTTGAAAATAGGACTGGGTGTTTCAGCTGATTTAAATAGAACTACACCAACAGATTCGGATTACGGAAGTGGACATCCTCTTGCCCTTGAAACCAATTACTGGCCAGGATGGAGTTCTTATATCTTTATGAAATTGACTGGTTTTGTAGATTTTGACAATGATGCCGACTTTTCAAATACTGAAGGAATCGCTTACCATACTGGTTCTGATGATGGATACCGTGAAGTATTGATTGCTCAACCAATTGAATTGGCTTTGAATGAATCAAAAACGCTTAGTTTAGAAATAGATATTAAGGACTTATTGGTAAAGGCAAATGGTGAACTTTCTTTCGATTTAGAAGAAACACCGAATACGCATTCATTGGATGATTTTCCTACTGTGGAAATAGTAATGAATAACTTTCAATCAGCTTTTACCCTTAAACAATAACCAAATACCTTAAATACATCAATGTACTTCGCTGGCCTCCTAAAAAATATTGGATTTCTATTCCTCTTTATAAGCATACTTATATGTACAGCTTGTGAAGATGATGAAATGATGCCCAATAAAATGGACGACAGCCTTACCGATATAGCCTACAATCCCGTTCCCGTCGAACTTAATATTCCAGATGATTGGCCGATTATGAGCATTCCTGCTGATAACCAGCTGACGGAAGCTGGGGTAGAACTTGGAAGACATTTATTTTACGACCCGATTTTATCTGCAGACAGTTCTATGGCTTGCGCAGGATGCCACTTTCCAGCAAATAGTTTTAATGACCCACGTGCTTTTAGTCCTGGTATTGATGGAATAGTAGGTACTCGTTCTGCAATGAGCCTGCTAAATGTCGGTTTTTATCAAGCTGGCTTCTTTTGGGATGGCCGCTCACCAAGCCTTGAATCACAAGCATTATTACCTGTTGAAGATCCAATTGAGTTGCACGAAGATTGGCCAAACGTTATCAATAAGTTTATAAGACATCCTACGTATCCTAAAATGTTCAGAGAAGCATTTGGGATAGAAACCAAAGGAGAAATTACCAAAGAGTTAGCAGCCAAGGCGTTAGCTCAATTTGAAAGAACATTAATCAGCAGCGGAAATTCAAGATACGATCGTTTCCAACGAGGAGAAATCAATTTTACAAACGATGAGTTAGTAGGATTGGCCATGTTTTTTGATGAACCCGGCGCAAAGGATGTTCACTGTAATCATTGCCACGTTGCACCCACTATGCAAGGCAACCAGAACTATTTTAACAACGGTTTGGATGCTGTAGACAATCTATCAGACTTTCCGGACAGAGGACACGGAGAAGTTACCGGAGATATCTTCGATAATGGAACTTTCAAAGCGCCTACACTTCGAAATATTGAATTGTCAGCACCTTATATGCACGATGGCCGATTCCAAACTTTAGAAGAAGTGGTTGAGCATTATAATTCAGGTGGTGAACAAGCAATCAATATCCAAATCGGTTCAATCGAGCAATTGGGTTTGAATGAAGAAGAAAAAGGGCAACTCGTTGCATTCTTAAAAACGCTGACTGATACCACTTTCATAAACAATCCTGCTCACCGATCTCCTTTTTAATCTAAACTTCATTATTCCTCAAACCTTTTCTTTTTTCCATTCTTACTTACAGGTGAGCACCATTTTCTATCCTTTTAATATATATCCATTTATTCTTCTAATTACTTCACTTTAGGAGCATACCGGCATCTGATAACAAAATCAAATTTTACGTTACTCTTGAAAATACTTGTCCCTTTCAGAGTCAATGTTTTAAATGTTAGATTAATAGATTATATCATCGGATTATTCCTGTCACAAATTCAATACTTTTGATGATATGCGATATATTATTTGGCCTATCGTTTGAAATAGTATTACAAGTAGTGCAAAACGTTTGTTTTTGATTTTATTTAAAATATTATTCTGTTCTAAAAAAGTCGGCACGCGTTTTGAATTACATGAAGTAGAAATACATAAAGCAAGATTTTAAGCCAATCTTGTCAGCCAAGAAAAAAACCTAACTAAGCCGATTATTCCTAATCTCCCACATTTAGATCCCTCTATTATTTTATCCCTCATTTAGTATCCCTCACTAATAATCCCCCTGATTATTTCAGTGCCAAACTAGTGAAAGTCAAATGAGAAATTTATTCAAAGTGCTCTTAGTGCTACTGGTATCTTCATGCCTAGTAGGAACAACAAACGCACAAACATCTAACAAAGAATCTTTAAAAACCGGTATCGCAGCCTTTGCTCAGAAAAAGGCAGATTACGATAACTTAAAGTCCGGAAATAAGATCTTCATCCAAGCGCAATTTTCATCATCACCTAAAAGATCAGTATTAGAAAATCTTTCTCAAAATGGGATAGAGCTTCTTTCTTATACAGGTGACAAAACATATTGGATCGCTGTTGATGAAAACATATCCGAAGAAAATCTTGCTAACGCTGGCGTAGAATCTATTATGGTTCCTACAACCGATGCAAAACTTTCTCCTACATTAAAAAGTAAAGAATATCCAGAATGGGCAAGCAACAGCCAAGGAACGCTTGATGTTGCAATTCAATTTCACGAAGGGACATCACTTTCTGAAATTGAAAACCTAATTCATACCTATAATATAACAGTTATTAAGAAAGCCGCTAAGAATGCGCGTCTTATGGAAGGCCAGATTGCAATCGAACAAATTGAATTGCTTGGTCAACACCCATTAGTAGCACATTTGGATGCTGTTCAAGAGCCGGATCAACTTTTGAATTACGAAAACAGAAGTAGTCACAAAGTACACGCTCTAAATTCTGCTAATGGCTATAACCTAAAAGGTAGTGGAGTGGTCATCGGTATTGGTGATGGTGGAGAGCTCGGAGATCATATTGATTTCGGAAATAGAATAATAAATTACGCTTCTGGAACTTATAGTTCTTTTGGAGCACATGGGGACCACGTTGCAGGAATCATTGGTGGAGGTGGAACAGTTAATCCAAGACATGCAGGGATGGCACCAGAGGCAACCTTGATTACACAAAAAACAAGTTTGATCAGTTATTACACTCCGGATTATATTGAAGATCACGGAATGGTATTAACCAATAACTCCTATGGTACCAGTTTCGATTGCGGAACAAACGGAGTTTATAACTATACCAGTTCAAACTTAGATGCACAATCAAATGATTACCCAGAATTGCTTCACGTATTTGCAGCGGGTAACAGTGGAGGATC
>CALIAG010000352.1 GCA_938041325.1 uncultured Saprospiraceae bacterium
TAAAGCTCTTTATCGTTACAACTTCCTTGATTCCAGGCATAGCTTTAGCTTCTGCATCATCTACAGAGTCTAATGTCATTCCGAAAGCAGGAGCATGTTCAATCATTGCGATCAACATGCCTTCTTTTTTGTAATCCAAGCCAAACATTGGTTTTCCCGTAACGATATCTTTGCCGTCTACATTCTTTCTGGATTTGCCAATGATTTTAAAGTCCTTGACTTCTTTTAGTTTCACTTCTTTTGGTACAGCAATTTTTCCTGCGGCAGAAGCCATTTCTCCATATCCAGCAGATTTTCCACTTGCTTCATGATGTAGTACACCCGCTGCGGTTGTGATTTCTTCTACTGGAACTTCCCATGCTTGAGCTGCAGCTTCCCGCAACATATGCCGGGCCGTTGCACCCGCCATTCTCAAAGGTTCCCATCTTGACATAATTCCTCTACTTCCTCCTGTAAACTGAAAGCCATAATCTTTTGCGTGGAAAGGAGCTTGTTCAACAATGACCTTATTCCAATCGATATCCAATTCTTCTGCAACTAACATGGGCATCGAAGTTCTTACATTCTGTCCGAATTCTGGATTAGGAGCTAATATTGTAACGACACCATTGTCACCAATTTTAAGATAAGAGTTGATTTCGAACCACTCTTTGGGCATGGCCATGACCTCTTCTTTCGTTTGCGTTTGACAAGAAGCTAACCAGCTAAAGCCCAGCATCATGCCTCCTCCAGTCACAGCGGTAGATTTTAAAAAGGAACGTCTTCCTACTTTTGTTTTTATAATTGACATTAGATGAAATGTTTTTTTAGTGAATAAAGTTTAGCTTAATTTCGACGCAGACTTTATAGCAGCTTTGATGCGTGTGTAAGTACCACAGCGGCAAATATTTCCATGCATCGCTGCATCAATGTCCGCATCGTTTGGACTCGGGTTGTCTTTGAGTAAAGCAGCAGCACTCATGATTTGTCCTGCTTGACAATAGCCACATTGAGGCACATCGTTTTCAATCCAAGCTTGTTGAACTGGATGATCTCCTTTTTCAGACAAACCTTCAATGGTCGTAATTGCTCTGTCTTCAACCGTTGAGATGGGCATTACACAAGAACGCATTGCGTTGCCATCCAAGTGAATGGTGCAGGCTCCACATTGAGCCATACCGCAGCCATATTTTGTGCCGACCAAATTGAGATGATCCCTTAGTACCCAGAGAATTGGGGTCGTAGGATCCACATCAATTTCATGTTTTACGTTATTAACGTTTAAGGTAAACTTTGCCATTTCTTTAATATTTAATTATTTCTTGAAACTAAGATAATCATATTATGGATTACGAAGTGATTTTTTGAACTATTTTTGGAATTGAAAAAAGAGGAAATCTCCAGGCAAAGAATCAGGAGCGATATTAATACATTTTGGCTCACCTCTCTAAAGTTTGACTACCTTTGATTCTACTTCCTTTTTCTATCCCGATTTAGTCATACGTATTTTACAAGCTAGGTTTTGAAATCAAAGAGGCAGATTAACTGTTTAAACAAAATTAATTGATTCAATTTTAACGAAACTATGCTTGAAATTATTAGAAATTGGGTAGTAAATCAAGGCTTGGATTTATTTGCTGCAAATATTTTAGCCCGAGGTTTTGTATTTGGGTTGATTATCGTCTTAAGTTTCGTCGCTTATATCTTAGCGAAACATTTTATCCTAAAGGGAATTGCGGCAATTATTAGCCGGACAACAACACAATGGGATGATATTATTCTAAAGAAAAAAGTATTCAATCGACTGGCTTACTTGGCACCAGCAATAGTCATTTACTTATCGATTCCAATCCCGCTAGAAGGTTATGATTGGTTCATCTCAGTTATTCAAGGATTGGTTTTGATTTATATGATTGTAATGGCCATCCTAGCCCTTGATGCTTTGCTAAATGCTGCTTTGGATATTTATACAACATTCGAAGTATCTAATAGAATTCCGATTAAGAGCTTTATTCAAGTTTTTAAAATCATCATTTATTTTACCAGTGCGATATTTATCATTTCCATTTTACTAAACAAAACACCGATCTACCTATTCAGCAGTCTTGGTGCGTTGACGGCAATATTGATGTTTATTTTCAAAGATGCTATTCTGGGCTTCGTGGCTGGAATACAATTGTCTGCCAATCGAATGGTTGCGAATGGGGACTGGATTGAAATGCCAAAATATGGAGCAAATGGTGATATTGTTGAAATCGCCTTAACGACGGTGAAGGTGCAAAATTGGGATAAAACAATTACGACTATTCCGACTTATGCATTGATTACAGATTCCTTTAAAAACTGGCGAGGGATGTCTGAATCTGGTGGAAGAAGAATTAAACGTTCCATAAGCATCGATATGAACACGATCAAATTTTGTTCAGAAGAAATGCTGGACCGTTTTAGTAAAATCAAGCACATCTCCGGTTACATTGAAAAAATGAAAATGGAAGTGCAAGAAAATAATAAACTGGAGCAGGTTGATAATTCCAGTTTTGTAAATGGAAGAAGGATGACCAACATCGGAACCTTCCGAGCGTACATCACAGCTTATCTCACCAATCATCCGATGATCAATAAAGAAATGACTTTAATGACCAGACAACTTGCTCCAACGGAACATGGCTTACCGATCGAAATTTATGTATTTAGCAAAGACCAAGATTGGGTGAATTATGAAAGCATAGTGGCAAATATTTTTGACCATATTTTAGCAGTTGTACCGGAGTTTGATTTGCGTGTTTATCAAGATCCTACTGGGACGGATTTTAGTAAATTGGGGAGGGTGGCATAAGTTGTTTTATTTTTGTTGCTTAAAATGAGTTTTGTTGTTAAAAGGTATTTCCGTTCTCAAATGGAATATTATAGAAACCTATTAGCTAACTCAGAATTCTTTCTTCTTTTTGTTTTTCAAGTCAAACCTGATTCCAGTAGAAGACCGATCTGATCTTGGTTTGTTTCTGCTATTTCGAGGATGGAAATCCATATATTCATCTTTCAGATTGTTATGCCAGCCAATTCTCCAAGCGGTTAAATCGTCGACCTCTAATTCTGTTTTATTTCTTTTTGTATTGATCATTATTGAATTGGGAAATAGCTCCACTAATCTTTTTGCATTCTCTAAGGTTTGACTTTTTCCCTGATATAAATCCCAAGCACCAAATTGGTGCAACAACTCATGTGAAATAACATATCGATCAGTGATTTGACCATAGCTACTTCTGCAATATACAATTGCCAAATCTACTTCTGAATTCGAAAAATAATTATAGGCATGGCTTCTGTCATTGCTTTTTACAAAAAACAATAACTTCAATTTATTGCGTTTAAAATCAAAGTTATTCTTATCAAGAAAATCATCAAAACTTTCATAACCCAATTCTGTCATCACTTTAGAAACGATAAATTTTGGACGTTGTTTTCGGGTCAGACTTTCTAGGTATATGGTCCTTTGGTTTAAAACAAAAAAAGTTTCATTTTGAAAAACCAAATCTTGATTATAGAACTCTGCTTCTGATACCAACCACTCTTGGCTGCTTTGTAATTCGTTGAAATAAAACTGTTTTTCCTCGTCTTCCCATTGGTCGTCCTGCGTATCCACGAATAGGGTTAATAAATGTACATCTCCGATCAAAGATTGGTATAGCTTTTCTTCGCTAGGGTTGTAAATCTGCCCAAAGGTAGTTGTAGAGTAGACTATAAAAAAAGTGAAAAGACAGAGCGTCCTGAAAAATTTGACAGTTTCCAGCATGAAAGTTAATTTGAAAAATTCTTTTCTCTAAGTTATCCTTTTTTTTATTCATTTGGCAATAGCTTGTAGGAATTTATTAAGACACTAAAAGAAAACGACGAATCAACAATCTGTATTAACCCTTAAAACGTTTACGCTCAATAAAAACCACATTCAATAAAAATATTTTACCCACCCAAGCAGCGTTCCCCAATAACCTCAGTAGTATAAAGTAAGAGCGCGTTCTATTTTTCTTATTTTATAGCAGTAAAAAATAGAAAATCATGTTTCAATATAAATTCTCATTTTTCTTTCTCTTTCTAGTGGTATTTCTTTCCAGTTGTCGCAAAGACAATATCAAGATAGTATCAGAACGCATCCCCCCCATAACTCAACTCAATGTAGAAACCAGCTTATCTGGAACGGTCACAGATCGATCTGGTCTACCAATAGCTGATGCCACAATTAGCATCATCAATGAAACGACCAGCACCAACCAATTTGGTTACTTTGAAATTACAGGATTGGTAGGAGAGATTCAAGGAGTCATTAAAGTAGAAAAAGAAGGTTATTTCAATCAGTTTAAGGCATTGGTACCAAACGAAAATGCAGTAGATAGAACCCGTATTCAACTTATTGAAAAGACGAATCCTAAGATGGTTTCAGCCACTTCGGGTGGTTCGGTGATAGTAAAAGGTGGAACTAAGGTGGATTTTGCAGCGAATAGTTTCATTGACCAATCAGGCAATACTTATTCTGGAGAGGTGAGTGTTTACAGCTTTTATATAGATCCTACTGACACAGATATTGACATGATCATGCCAGGCAATTTAATGGCGAGAAATAGAGATAACGAACTCCGCTTACTGCAAAGCTTTGGACTGGCCAATGTTGAATTAGAAGGAAGTTCGGGACAAAAATTAAATATAAATAAACCAGCAACGCTGACCATGGAAGTACCGGCAGGAATAGTAGGTGAAGCTCCTGCTAGTATTCCATTGTGGTATTTTGAAGAAGACACCGGACTTTGGATGGAAGAAGGAACTGCGCAACTGACGGAGGGGTTATATGAGGGAATCGTGAACCATTTTACTTTTTGGAATTGTGATGTTGATATTGAGTTTTTTACCTACCTCAATGGACAAATAATCAATGATGCTGGAAACCCTTTGGTCAAAGTACGAATTACTGATATTGACACGGGATCTTCGGCATTTGATTGGACAGATTCAGAGGGGAATTATGAAGGATATGTACCCATGAATTCAGAATTATTGCTGGAGGTGCTTGATGTTTGTGGAACTTCTGTTATTTATTCAGAAAATATCGGACCATTTACGGATGCCACAACCCAATTGGAAAC
>CALIAG010000353.1 GCA_938041325.1 uncultured Saprospiraceae bacterium
ATTACACGAAAATGGTAACCATGCAAAACTTGTATCACGATGGTGGGTTTTCAAATATGGGAATGAGCCCGGCGGTGTTCGAGAAACCAGAATAGTTTAAGGAAAATCATATCCCCTCTCTCGAGCGAGATGGGCAACAGACAGGAAAATGCAATAGCATTTTCCGCACGCGTCCATAATAATTTCCTTAAGGAAATTATTTACCCCTCTCGCTCGAGAGAGGGGACAAAAATGCCTCAGCATTTTTTGGGGTGAGTTAATACACAACCATGAAAAACAAAATCTCCGCCCTCTTCCATCCCGAACAATACCACGGCTGGAACAAAACCCGAAAGTTCTTCGAAGGCTGGTACTACAAAATAATAGACCAATCAGAAAATCACGCCTTTGCTTTTATCCCAGGCATCGCCATGGATGAAAATGGTGTTCAACAATCTTTCATTCAAATCCTAGATGGGAAAAATCTAACTGCTGAATACCATAAGTTCGAAGCAAATCAATTCATACCGAAGGAAGGAAAATTCGAAGTAACAGTCGCAAATAGCTTTTTTTCAAAAAGTAAAATTCAACTAAATCTTCCAAGCGTTAAAGGTGAACTGCAATTCAAGAATCAAGTTCCATGGCCGAGTTCTTGGTATTCACCAGGAATAATGGGTCCTTTTTCATTTGTACCATTTATGCAATGCTACCACGGCATTTTGAGTATGGATCATAGTATCCATGGCAGTTTGAATATCAACGGAAAGGACATTGATTTTACAAATGGGAGAGGTTACATGGAAAAAGATTGGGGACGTTCCTTTCCTAGTGGTTACATCTGGATGCAAAGCAATCATTTCAGTGAGGCTGGTATTTCTTTAAAAGCTTCTGTTGCTAAAATTCCTTGGATGGGTACTTCCTTTGTAGGTTTTATCGCTGGAGTTTGGTTAAAAGATCATTTGATTGAATTTACAACTTACAACTTCACACGACTTAGAAAATCTTTTGCCAATGAAAAGCAGGTAGAATTGGTCATGGAAAACGGGAAACACCGCTTAGAAATCAAAGCCCATCGAGAAGCCGCAACTCAATTGGCCTCCCCTATCTCTGGCTTTATGGACGGAAGAATAGAAGAAAGTATGACAGCAAGAATTGAGGTCATTTTAACGAATAAAAAAACTGGAAAAATTCTATTGGAAGACACCGGTAGAAATGCAGGACTCGAAGTAGCTGGTAAAGTAGAAGAGATTATGGTTTGATAAAACCTATTCTTTCTGACAAATCGTTTTTTTAGTATACTTCGATTTATTATTTGTTCAGTTCTAAGCTCAAGTTTCGTATCTTACAATTAAACAAACTTGCAACAAACTACTCTTAGCATTTTTAAACCTAATAAATATTTAACGACCCAATATGGCCTTATTCATTTTAGTGGAAAAAATAGCTAAAAACGTTAAGAAGCAAATACTGTATGAGCTTATCAAATAATATCTATTGAGTCACTCGTTTTAGCCTCCAATCAAACCTAACCCGAACAATTGAAAAGCGAGTTTATTTGGTTTAGTTTTTAGCTATTTTTGGAGCGTTAAGAAATGAATACAGCCTTGAATTTTTGTTACTTTTTTTTCAAGAAAAAAGTAGAAATAAAAAAAGCATGAAAACTTTAACTACAACCTTAATCTTCCTATTCCTTACAACCCTCCTATCCGCCCAAACAGAAGCAACCCTCCTCAGCACTTGGACCGACAATTCCATCACTCCCACATCCTGGCTTGACGGAAGGTACAATGACGTTTGGGGATATGCCAAAGATGATAGAGAATACGCAATCATAGGCTCTACAGAAGGAGTTCATTTTATTGATGTTACCGACCCTACGAATCCCATAGAATTAGAAAATGCTTTTGTACAAGGCGCCGCTACAGGAACTGCTTTGGTGCACAGAGATTTTCATGATTATGGTGGGTATTTATATGCCGTTGCAGATGAAGGACAAAGTACTCTTCAAATCATCGACATGAATAATTTACCATACACAACGGAGGTAGTATATGACGAAAGCAATTTAATACTTAGAGCACATAATGTATTTGTAGATTCTTCAGAAGCAAAACTATACGCCTGTGGTATTCGTACCGGCAATGGCGCAAGTAAATCATTGGGGATCTTTTCGCTCACTGATCCAACAGATCCTTTGCTCCTCAGTTACTATACTACTGCAGATGGCATTCCCAACGTTCATGACATGTACGTTCGAAATGATACGGCTTATCTTAATTGTGGGAACAGCGGCATGTACGTTTATAATTTTGATGACTTTGCAAACCCTGACTTATTGGGACAAATGAACAATTATCCTCAGAATGGTTACAATCATTCTGGTTGGTTGGATCAAACGGGTGCTTATTATTACTTAGCAGATGAGAATCATGGATTGGACATTAAAACGGTCGACATATGTGATAAAGATGAAATTTTTGTTACCAATTTCTTTGATGCTGATGCCACTTCTTCTAGTAGCATAGTTCACAACCTTTTGATTCGTTGTAATTTATTGTATGCTTCTTATTACTATGAAGGCTTACAAGTATTTGACATTTCTGATCCAGACAATGTTCAAAGAGTCGCTTTTTACGACACCTACCCGCAGGCAGATGGCAGTAGCTATAAAGGTGCTTGGGGCGTTTACCCATTTTTACCTTCTGGGAATATTCTAGTGTCTGATATGCAAAATGGTTTGTTCGTCTTTGAGGCTTTGGTTGAAAATTGCGACCCAAGTATTTATACCCCTTGTAACGAAAGCCCTGTTGCTACCAATGAAATCTATGATGCGGTTGATTGGAAAATATATCCGCAACCTGCTTCTGATCAATTGACTATTGAGTTGACCAGCGATAAGGATTTAGGAGATATGGAATTCGTGATAAATGATGTCACTGGCAAAAATGTACTTTCTTTTGGCAAACAAAAAATTCAATATGGTCAAAATCAATTGACCTTTAACAAAATAAATGTCCTACAATCTGGTTTTTATATTATGACTGCTCAAAATGAGGACTTTTATTTTTCTCAAAAAGTTTTGATTGAATAGTAGTTTGATTGATTTGTTTTTTAACTTCAAAAAACAAATTATTGTAAAAACAAACTAACCAACGGCACAAAGCAGTTCTTTTCGTACTGCTTTGTGCCGTATTTTTTTAATTTGCATTAAAATTTGACTTAAATATTTTAGAACCTTTTATGAGGTATAAATTAATCACCCTTTTTGGCCTTTTAACATTCTTTGTCTTGCCAGTACTGGCACAAATCCCTACTGGGACAGGTTCAACCAATCCCCCTAATAATAACCCCATCGGAGACCTTTTCGAAAAAGATACTTTTAATTTTTCTTACTTCTTTATTGAAAATCCGGATATTCAGTTGCCATTCAATGACACCTTGTTGAACAACTTTTTCGAGTACCATGATCCTGTAAAAAGAAAACCGCTTGAACGAATTAATCTTGGGAATGTGGGTTCTGCTTCCAGACCGGTCTTTTATGAAAGCCGTTTCCACAGAGGATTTGAAATTGGGTTGAACGCCTACGAACCTTACAGCAAAAACCCAAAGGATCTGCCTTTTTATAAATTGAAAAAAGCTTATACCAGTGCTTATTATGTACAAGGCAATACCCAAAACAATAATTACTTTGAAGGAAAGTTCAGTAGAAACTTTGACAATAACATCAATTTTTCTTTGGACTATATGCGCTTAAATGATGACGGAGATTATCAAAATCAAAACGCAAAAAATACTGCCTTTTCTTTTGGCTTTTATTACGATGGAAAAGATGGAAAATACGACGCTGCTCTTATCGTAACAACGAACGTCGTTGAACAAGAAAACAATGGAGGTTTGGATACCACTGCGTTTAATGTACAAAACACCCAAAGAGAGATTACTGCTCCTACTTTCCTAAATGGTGAAATTGCAAAGACGCGCTATGATCACAAAAACTTTGCATTCAACCATTTTTATAATTTTTCTCCAGCACCAAGTCCAGCAAGAAAACCTCGTGTTTTCAAGATCAATCATTTTCTAAACTATCGTACGGGCTATTATAAATATTCTGACACCTCTCCTGCTGCTGATTCTAGTTATTACCAAAATTTTCAAGTCAATGACAATGGGATTCGAATGTTCATTTCGGACAATTCCTTGGAAAATAGCTTTACGATCAGCACCTCTAAATCTGGTAGCAATAATGAGACTGGAGAAACCACGCAAAAAGACCGTATTGAAGTTGGCTTGACCAATATCATTCATTGGATCGGGCAGGAACCATTGGATACAAGAACGTTAAACAATGTTTTACTCACGGGGAAAATAGATTTTAATCCAAGTGAGAATTTGAAAATAAATACCTACGGGCATTATAACCTGATCGGTAGTAATTTTTCTGACTATTATTTAAAAGGAGATCTTGCTTTACAATCCAAAAAAATTGGTTTGTTCAAAGCACAGTTTATCAATCAACTGTATTCTCCGAATCTTATCAATAATAAATTTTACGTTTCAGAAATATTAATGTGGGACAACGATTTTAAGAAGACTTTCGAATCAACGCTTACTGGAAGTTTCAGTATTCCTCAATGGGAATTCGAAGTGTCAGGTAGCTACCACGTTCTCACCAATTTTATTTACTATGATGCTCTTGCGAATCCAGTACAACACGAACCTACGATAAGCATTCCTCAATTGGTGGTCAAGAAAAATGTCAAGCTTGGTAATTTCCATTTAGACAATCTTGTCGCTTTCCAATCTACTCCTAAAGAAGTCATGCGCTTGCCTTCTTTTTATTCAAGACACAGTTTATATTTTGAAGGATATGCTTTTAAAAAGGCAATGTTTACGCGCTTAGGTTTTGACTTAAGAATGCATGGAAATTATTTTGGTGACAACTTCCACCCATTAGTCGGACAATTTTATTTGCAAGATGATTTTGAGAATAAACTCTATCCGATGATCGACTTCTTTCTGAATTATCGTGTTGGACAAGTAAGAGGTTTTGTGAAATTTGAAAATTTAATTTACTTCCTCAAAAATGATTTTTATTTTCAAACGGCAAGTCATGCGACTCCTTTTACAGTTTTTAGATTTTCATTGAACTGGCGTTTCTTGGGTTAAAAAAATCAGCTTTCTTAGTTCCTAAAACAAAAATGCAGAATCCAGGTCAAACCCAAATTCTGCATTTCTTATAGAACCATAAGTATTTCTATAACTCGTAATTCGGTTCCAAAGTATTTGACTTATCGTCATTGTAAAAGTCATTGATAATTTTGACTACTTCATCCGGATCGTCTGTAATTGGAATTAAGTTCAAATCGTTTGCACTAATGTTATTGAATTGCTCAAGCATAACATCTTTGATCCAATCTTTCAATCCACTCCAAAATTCAGTTCCCATCAATACAACAGGTACTGCTGTAATTTTTTTAGTTTGAATCAATGTCAATACCTCAAACAATTCGTCCAATGTTCCAAATCCTCCAGGCATTACTACGAAAGCTTGAGCATATTTTACAAACATAACTTTTCTAACGAAAAAATATCTGTGATTAAGATTGTGCTCAGGATCGATATAAGGGTTATGGCTTTGCTCGAATGGCAGGTCAATATTCAAACCTACAGAAACACCACCGCTCAAGGCAGCTCCTTTATTACCAGCTTCCATAATACCAGGACCACCACCAGTGATGACGCCATAGCCTTCTTCCGAAAATCTAGAAGCAACTTTCACTGCTAGCTTGTAATATTTATCTTCGGGTTTGGTTCGTGCAGATCCAAAAATTGAAATACATGGATCGATTCTATTCATGGTTTCAAAACCATCAACAAATTCTGCAATCACTTTGAACATGGTCCAAGAATTCTCGCCTTTACGCTTGCTCCATTGCTTTATTCTTCTTCCGTTGCTATTTTCTTCTACTTTATCTAAGTCTGTAGTATGATCACTCATATTTAATTTAGTTTTATTTTAAATGCTTAAAGTCGGTCTAGTAAATGTATTTGCTATACAGTTAACAGCCAAAAAGCCCGCCGTTAAGGCAGGCTTTGGATATCAAAGGTATAAATAATATTTTTAATATCAATTGAGGTTAGCTCAGCTTGATTTATAATTCGCAAATTCTCTGTCGATGTATTCATGCAACTCTCCAACATTGTTGAATTGATCAAAAACCTTCTTGAATTCGTGAATTGTTTCATCACTTGAAGGCAATACATATCTCAATACATCTTCTTCCGTAATTTCTTCGCCACTAAGTATTATGAGGCGCTCCGTTACGTTTCTTAACTCTCGAATATTTCCTGTCCAGTTTACATTTTTAAGCGCAGAAATACCTTCTTTAGTAAATTTCTTAGGCGGAATTCCGTATTCGTTACAGATCATTGCATTAAAATGATCTACCAATAAAGGAATATCTTCTCTTCTTTGATTCAATGGTGGAACATGGATAATGATCACTGCCAAACGGTGATACAAATCTTCTCTGAATCTACCAGCATTAATCTCTTTTCTTAGGTCTTTATTCGTTGCTGCTACCACTCTTACATCTACTCCAATTTCTTTATCTCCACCTACTCTTGTAATTCTATTTTCTTGCAGCGCTCTCAATACTTTTGCTTGTGCTTTGAGGCTCATGTCCCCAATCTCATCCAAAAATATTGTTCCGCCGTTCGCCAATTCAAATTTTCCAATTCTTTGCTTATGAGCAGAAGTAAAGGATCCTTTTTCATGACCGAATAACTCACTTTCAATTAATTCAGAAGGAATCGCAGCACAATTCACCTCTATAATATTGCCATCTTTTCTATTGCTTTTTTCATGAACCCATCTTGCGACCAATTCTTTACCTGTACCATTTTCACCGGTTACCAAAACTCTCGCTTCAGTAGGTGCTACTCTATCAATCGTGCTTTTGATTGCGTCGATTCCATCAGAGTTTCCTATAATGGCTTGAGTTTTAGATTTGGAAACCTTTCTTTTCAATACTTTTGTCTCAGTAATCAAGCTGGATTTATCCATAGCATTTCTTACTGTGATCAAAAGACGATTCAAATCCGGTGGCTTAGATATAAAGTCAAAAGCACCTTTTTTTACTGCATCTACAGCTACATCGATATTCGCGTGGCCAGAAATCATTATCACTGGAGTATCCGGAGCCAATAGATTCACTCTCTCGAGTGCTTCCATACCGTCCATTTTGGGCATTTTGATATCCATGATCATGACATCAAAATCAGTTTGTTTTATTTTAACCAAAGCATCTAGACCATCGCCAGATTCATGTACTTCGTACTTTTCAAACTCCAATATTTCCCGCAGCGTTTTGCGGATACTTACTTCATCATCTACAATTAATATCTTGGCCATAAAGCTTTAAATGATTGATTTAGAATGGAAAACAAATTAAATTTATTATAACATTATTAAAAACAATTATAACGCCAAAAAATCAAATTTAGTTACTGTATTTTTTTTAAAAAGTGAATTTGCAGCGAAGACACCGCACTCGTGTCACTTAACTCATTAATATTCAAGGATTAAACGACTGTTGCTTGATTTTTAGTTCTTTACAAATTAATAAAAAAATAATCATAATTCAAGAAATGCCGAGACTGATCAGTCTTTCACTGGGAGATCCAAACACCAAAAAGAGAAAGAAGGTCAAAGTCGATCCATGGCACAAAAAGGTTTAATTCCCAGATAGTTCATTGAAGGCTATCCAAGCCATTAATCCTATGCTCAATTCCAAGCTATTCTCATCGACATTAAAGGTATTGGTGTGAACAGGAGAGGTAATTCCTTTTGATTTATTGCCAGTTCCAAGCCGATAGAAACAACCGGGCATTTCTTGTGTATAGTAGGAAAAGTCTTCAGCGGTCATTCTAATGGGTAAATCAATGACATTTTCAGCGCCTAAAAATTCAATAGCATATCTTTTCATTTTGGCTGCTAAGGATGCATCATTAACAAGACAAGGATATCCTTTTTTCAAATCCAATTCTGCTGTTCCGCCCATTGCTTCTGCAGTTTGTTCTATTACTTTTCGAATAATTTGATGCGCTTCGTTTCTCCAGGTTTCATCCATGGTCCGAAAAGTCCCTTGCAATTTCACCTCATCAGGAATAATATTCGTCGCTCCACCAGTTGAATTGATTTTTCCAAAAGTGAGCACTGTTGGAATAGTCGGATTCGCTCGTCGACTAACCACTTGTTGCACTGCTGTAATTATTTGCGCGGTGATAACGATAGGATCGATACAATCTTGTGGCAAGGCGCCATGCCCTCCTTTTCCTTTTACCGTCAAGAATATTTCATCTGCAGAAGCCATGTACATCCCTGGTCTCACACCAACCTTTCCTACTTCCAACGGTGGATGTACGTGTTGACCAAAAATAACTTTTGGCGCAGGATTTTCTAAGACGCCTTCTTTAATCATGATGGACGCTCCTCCTGGTAATTTTTCTTCGCCTGGTTGAAAAATCAATTTTATCGTTCCTTCAAATGAATCTTTTATATTGTTTAAAATTTTTGCTGCACCTAGTAGTGAAGCGGTATGTACATCATGTCCACAGGCATGCATCACACCTTCGTTTTTAGATTTATATGGAACATCATTCGCTTCCAAGATAGGCAGCGCATCCATATCCGCTCTCAATGCTATTATTTTTTTCTCCGGATTTTTTCCTTTTATCAATCCCACTACCCCGTTATCCGCACATCCATGCTCGTGCTCAATTTTATACGAAGTCAATTTGTCTGCAACGAATTTTCCAGTCTTTTTCTCCTCATAAGACAATTCTGGATATTGATGTAAATGTCTTCTTATCTCTACCACTTCTTCAAAATATTCTTTTGAAAGGGTTTTTATTTTAGTTCGTATATCCATTCCTATATTTTTATAAAGGTGAGTTGAAACGATCTACTTACAGCAAGCCGTTGGTGCTTAATTTTGTCTTCCCAAATTCCGAAAACCTTTTGCCATAATATCTAAATCATTCCCTGTGGTATAATCTTTTGCATATAAAAAATTCAAACGCTTCACCGTCTCTAAATTTATTTTATCTGTACGCAAAGCATCTTTGGGATAAAGAATCGCAGCTTTTATCTTTGGCAATCCAAATTGTTCTTCCTTATTATTTTTTTGATAACCTACCCAAGACCTTTTTCCAAAAAGTACTAAAAATATATTTTTTAAAAAGCCAGATTTATTTTTAACAAACAACAAAAAGGGGACGCAAAGGATAAGCAACAATACCGAGGCACTAATATCCAACAACCTTTTATTTCTTTTGTTTCCTGTTTGATCAATTTGATATTTAACATCAATGGTATACAATTCTCCAGCAGAATTTTTCGAACTGCTCCCGATAATACTGATGCTTTCTTTCGGCACTATCTTATAATCAACCTTAGGACCGATACTGCTCATCCATTCCATTATATCCTGACTACTCACATCTTGAGAACAAAAAATGATTTCATTTATTTTATAAATATTAACCACTTCATCCAGTTGCCTCAAATCACTTAAGTAGACCTTGGGTTCATCCACACCACTTGGTGCCACGGTTCCAATAAAATTATTTTGAACCTGTGCTCGATGAATTAAATTCAATACCCGGTTGCTTTCTTCCTTCGACCCTACGATTACTAAATTGCGAGTGTGTTCTCTTCCAACCTGAAAGTTTTTATATTTTAAAAAATGCAAAAACACCCGCAAAGTTATCGTGGATATTAGAGCCCACAAAGCTCCTAGCAATATCAAAATTCTGGAAGAACGATATTCCATATCCAAAAATCCATATACAGCAGCTAACAAGACCGTTCCTATCATTAATCCACGAGAGAGTTTGCGCAGATTGTATTCTTCATCATAGCCTCCGCTGAAGTAAACGGACAGCAACCATATGCCTGTATACAGTGGAACATTAAAATATAAAAAAGAGGAAGGATAATAATCCGGGTTTTTGAAATAATAAACGGCCCAAAAATCCTTTAGAAAATACAAACCAATTCCAATGATAAAAACATCAATGAATGGCAAGTATACTTTTTTAACAAAGTTGCTCGCCAATGTCAAAAATGCTCTGAAGTAAATGGCAAGTTTTAACATCAAGACAAACAAACTCGCTTGTTCCCCTTTGAAATGTTTTCTTGCAAAAATTATCATTGCATTATAAAAGGCCCGAACATAATTCAGACTTCCTTTTTTAGTACTTTCTCCTTTGTAATGGATAATTGTACTATCTGCAAAATAATAGTTTTTATAGCCTCCTTTTACCAATCGATAAGACAGATCAATATCTTCTCCATACATAAAAAAGGCTTCGTCCAAAAGGCCAACTTTATCTAACGCAGATTTTCGCAAAAGCATAAAGGCCCCAGCCAAAACCTCTACTTCATGGTTTTTATCATCATCCAAATAACCTAAGTGGTAATGGTTGAAGGTTTTTGATTTTGGAAAAATTTTAGATAAGCCAAAGGTTTTGCAAAACGCAACGAAGGGAGAAGGAAACCCTCTTTTAGATTCTGGTAAAAATTTCCCTGAGCCATCTATCATTTTAATTCCCAACCCACCAGCATCTGGATGCTCGTCCATAAACTGAATGCACTTTTCAAAAGTATCCTCTTCTACAACAGTATCTGGATTCAATAGAAGTACATATTCACCTTTCGAAGCTCGGATAGCTTGATTATTCGCAATTGCAAAACCAGGATTCCCATCATTGGCAATTAAAGTAACCTCTGGAAATTTGTCCCGAACCATCGGCACAGAGTCATCCACAGAGTTATTGTCCACCACAAATACTTCGGTAGAGACTTTACGTGCAGCTTTCCGAACAGACAGTAAAGCCTGTTCCAGAAAATACTGGACATTATAGTTGACAATAATAACGGATAACTTCATTAGGAACAAGTAAATAATAAGTTGTGATAAAGGTGGGGAGTTATTTTTTATTTAATCAATTTAAAAAACGCAGACATAGCCTTAGCTATGGCGAGTATTTTTAAAGCAGAGTAAAGGAAAAAGAAACCCCAAACTATTATAAGATATTGTTTTCTTGTTCCTTTATCAATTAATATTCGGAGGGCAAGAAAAGACATTACCTCGATCCATATGGAATACGTGAAATGATTGAGCGGCCCAAAGTAAGTTCATCAGCATATTCGAGTTCACCACCAAAGGCAACTCCTCTTGCGATTGTAGTTACTCCAACGTTTGTATCTTTCAATTGTTTGGTGATGTAATATATCGTTGTATCTCCTTCTATTGTCGGACTAATCGCCATTATAATCTCCTTTACCTCTTCTGCTTGCGCTCTAATGATCAATTGATCGATATATAAAGTGTCTGGCCCCACTCCTTCTATCGGAGAGATTACCCCACCCAATACATGATAAAGTCCCCTATACTGCCCCGTATCTTCAATAGCCATTACATCTCTGATGCTTTCTACGACACAGAGTAATGATCGATCTCTATGGGGATCATTGCATACATTGCAAATATCTTGGTCAGATACGTTATGACAATTTTTACAATTTTTAATATTTCTTCTCATTTTCAAAATAGCCTCAGAAAATTGTTCGGTGTGAACCGTTTCTTGATTCATTAGGTGCAAAACAAGCCTAAGTGCTGATTTTTTACCAATCCCGGGCAATTTGCTAAAAGCCATTACAGCGTCTTCGATTAATTTAGATGAAAAATTCATAGTGTAAAGTTACTAAGATTCCTTTTTGTTTTTCAAGCCTTTTGTATCTTTGCTACCTCCAACCAAATCCAACCTACTATTTACCTTAGAATACACATTGGTGTGCTCTTGAAATTTTAAATTTTCACAGAAGATTTAAGTAATTTTCGGTTTTTAAGGCAAAACTACAATCGAAAAAGGATAAAAAAATCAAACAAAAATTCAATTTGCAGTACTTCAACCAAATTTAAATCAATTTGAACCTAATAAAAGGGAATTTTTGTCACCAAAATCTCCCCTTTTTTGGTTAAATATTGCAATTTTGTGCTTGTGTTAAAAATAAGGAAGTTGCTTAATACTTTCGAAAGAAGAAGAAAGACATATATTTTGATTTAAACAGCGTATTTTTTGAGTAGGTAACGCATCCAGTTCTTTGGACGTACGTATAAAAAATGCACTTAGCAACTCAAGATAACACTTTCGAGGCCTTTTTGGATTATATAAAAAACTTCGAGAATCAAAATTCAAGGATTCTTTTAATAGATAACTTAAAAGTAGAATTTCAAAATAAAAGTATTATGGCTGAAATCATTAGAATGCCCAGGATGAGTGACACAATGGAAGAAGGTGTCATAGTTGGATGGTTAA
The DNA here is from genome assembly GCA_938041325.1 of uncultured Saprospiraceae bacterium. Lineage (GTDB taxonomy): Bacteria > Bacteroidota > Bacteroidia > Chitinophagales > Saprospiraceae > CALIAG01. Next base: position 12,367 of record CALIAG010000353.1, read on the forward strand.
AGAATGTTGGTGATGAAGTAGAACCAGGAGATGTCCTAGCTGAAGTCGAGACAGATAAGGCAACAATGGAGTTAGAAAGTTTCCATGAAGGTGTATTGCTTCACATTGGTGTGAAAGAAGGTCCTGTTCAGGTAAATGGTATTTTAGCTGTGATTGGTGAAAAAGGCGAAGATTTTCAAGCAGAACTTGATTCCGCTCAAAATGATTCCGGAAATAGCTCTCCAGCAGATACCAAGCCTGCAGAGAATGGTGCAACAGAAAACGCCACAGAGGTCGTACATGAGCAAATGGCTGTCGCAGAGACCGTTTCAGACACAAGAGTGAAAGCTTCTCCTTTAGCTAAGCAAATGGCTAAAAGCGCAGGGATAAACCTTGCTTCTATAGCAGGATCAGGTGACAATGGTAGAATTGTTAAGAAAGATATTGAAGCTCGTTTGAATCAAAATGGATCAGGCCAAAGTCCAGCTGCGCCTAGTGCACCTGCAATGCCTTCAACACCGCAATATGTGCCTTCTACTTCTAGCGAAGCATCATTCGAAGACGTACCTATGAGTATGATGCGAAAAGCAATTGCCAAAAATGTGGTTGCTAATAAATTCACTGTTCCTCATTTCTATTTAACCATTGAAATGGATATGGAAAATGCAATAATTGCTAGAGGAAAAATGAATGAGATAGCTGCTCCTACTAAAATCTCTTATAATGATTTAGTACTCAAAGCTGCTGCAGTTGCATTAAGAAAGCATCCTATAATTAATGCTTCATTTTTAGATGGCAATTCAATTAGATATAATAACCAAGTCAATATCGGTGTTGCTGTAGCAACTCCAGACGGACTTTTACTACCTGTGATCCGAAATACAGATACTAAATCTTTATCTCAGATCAATGGCGAAGTTCGGGCTTTAGCAGGACTTGCAAAAGAGAAAAAATTGCCACCAGAAGAGATGCAAGGAAGTACCTTTATGATTTCTAATTTAGGAATGTTTGGAATTGAAGAATTTACTGCAATTGTCAACAGACCAAATGCTTGTTCAATGGCAGTTGGATCAATAATCGATAAAGCTGTAGTGAAAGATGGAGCTGTAGTGCCAGGCAAAAGAATGAAAGTCACCTTATCTTGTGACCATAGAGTTGTGGATGGTGCGACCGGAGCAGAGTTTCTAAAAACTTTTAGAGCTGTAATGGAAGATCCAATCAGAATGTTGGTTTGATAAACTAAATATTTAGCAGCAAAAGCCGAAGGATTAAAACTTATCCTTCGGCTTTTTTGTTTTTATAACACCAAGAATATCAACCCTATCAAGAGAGCCCTCATATTTTAATTGCCAAACAATCTCAATCCTATGAAAAAGACAGTAGTTCTAGGTGCTTCCACCAACCCCACTCGCTACTCCTATTTAGTGACCAATCGTCTTAATGAACTTGGACATGAAGTGATACCTTTTGGAATTAAACAAGGAAAAATTGGAGAGCTGGAAATAGTAAATGAATGGAAGAGTTTTAAAGAAGTAGACACTGTAACACTCTATTTAAACCCAGCTTTACAAAAAGGGTATTACGATAGGATCTTGGCCTTAAAACCAAACAGGATCATTTTTAATCCAGGAACAGAAAATGTAGAATTGATAAGCTTGGCAAAAGAACAAGGAATTGAAGTTGAGATTGCTTGTTCACTGGTAATGTTATCCACCGGGGAATATTAAAGCTTGCCGAATAGAAAATACAAACAAAAAAAGCCACCCGAAATTCGAGTGGCTTTTTTCTTATCTTGAAAACTGATTACTAGTAACCAGCTTCTTTGTTACCTGAGTATTTAGTTCCTCCTCCGGAACCAGCATTTCCTACTCCGCAATCTGGTCTACCCATTTCGCTTTCAGATGTAGCTACTTTGAATTCAACTCGACGGTTCATTAAGTTACCAGTACTTGTAGGTACAAGGTTGCTATTTTCACCACCCCAGTTTAATACAAATCGATCTCTAGCAATACCATATTTACTTACTAAGTAATCAATAGCTGCTTGAGCACGGTTGTAAGAAAGAACATCGTTGTAACAGTTTCCTGATAATTGATCAGTGTGACCTGAAGCAACAACTCTTACACCTGGGTTAAGTCTCATTACTTCTGCTACATTATGAAGTTTACCATATTCAGAACCTTTAATAGAGTACTTGTCTAAATTAAAGTGAATCATAGGTAAAAACCAGTCAGTTCTTGTAGGACCTGAGTAAGGAGCTTTGAAGTTCGCAAGTCTTGCATCGATTAAGCCGTTCACATCATTCTCATCCAAGATTACTGGAGGAGTAATTTGTGCAACACCTTTTCCATCAACTGCATGACCTGGAGGAGAGTAATCCTCTTCGTCTTCGCAATCAGCGTATCCGTCACCATCGCTATCCAATTTGATACCTCTAGTATCTACTGGACAACCTTCTGGAGTATCTTTTTCTTGATCTAACATGTCGATGATTCCATCTTTGTCAGTATCAGTAAGATCCAATTCTGGTCTTGCTTTTACTTCAGCTAAGTCTTCTGCCAACAAATCAAGTGGAGATGACCACCAAAGAGGCATTGATTTATCCTCTGTTTTGCCTAAGGCAATTCCTAAACGTAAGTTGGTGTAATTTCCTAAATCATCATCTTTAGTGATTACTTTATCACGTAAAGTTCCTTGAAATTCAACACCGTCAAATAAATCTGCTCCACGACCGAAGTATTTGTAGATTTTGTGTTCGATTGATAAACTAAGCTTCTTGCCAATCAAGAATCCAATTCCAAGTCCACCGGTAGCATATGCAGAAATATCAAAATTATCATCAAAGTTTCTTGATTCAGAAATATCCATTTCTGTTCCACCTTGAATTGCATTATCATTTAAAAGAGAAAGAACACCCACTCCAGCAAAACCGTAAGGGTTTATTTTATTCTTCTTAAATAATCGCATTTGATTTAAACTTGCAATTACAACCATATCTCCATTTAACATGGAAGTATTGTATTCTGGTTTCCAGTCAGAAGTAAAGCCATAGAAAGTTGCATCAACTACACGGCGATTTTCTTCTTCTGTTCCTTTGAAATTAGTAAAAGCAATGTCGGCTCTTACTGAGAACGTATAGTCCATCGCTTTTCTAAGGTGAAGACCAACTCCAAAATTAGAGTCCCAATCTACATCACCAGTCAAAATGGCATGTCCAGCATGAATACCAACTTCCCACATATTTTTGGGTTTGGCTTTGATTTTCAGATCGCTATCGCTCTGAGCTATATTGTCTGTCAGT
>CALIAG010000354.1 GCA_938041325.1 uncultured Saprospiraceae bacterium
ACTAAACAAAAGTATCATGAAACCTTTTTTGAAATTTATACTCATTTCTATTTCTATTTTAACATTAAACGCTTGCAACTATAAAGTTCTGAAAAAGGACATGGTACTTTTTGACAAAGCCTTTATCCCCGTATTGTATGCGGTCCATCTTGGTGATATGGACAGTGCGGAACAAGCCATGATTCAATTGGATAAAGAATGGCAAAGAATAAAAAAAGAATACCCACTTACAAGCACCGGTAATATAGATAGGAGCACGCTTAAACATAGGGGAGACCTGTGGCTGACCGAAGCAGAATGTGCGATTAAAGATGGAGAAATAGAACATGCCTTGATTCAATTGGATCACATGAGATACGAATGGATGGACCTCCGCTTTAGAAATGACATCGACTATTTTTTAGATGATGTTTGGGATTTTGAAGCCACATTGGATATAGCCACTCAGACCGCATATGATCCTATGATTGACTTACGCGATTGGAAAGAATTTGTGAGCGAATGTTACGACATGAAGGATGCTTGGGAAATGGTTTTAATTAATAAAGAAACGTTGAATGATTTTTCACTATCAAAAGAACAGGAAACTAGGATAATCAATCATCATTTTAAGATGAATAAAGAAGTTGATGAATTTCTTACTGTGGTAGAAGTGGCCGACTTAGATCTTGTAAGAGAAAAGATTGACACTGTGAAAAAGCAATATTTGACCTATATCCAAATGTTCAGTGCAAATAATAAAACAGAAAGCTTTCTTGCCAAATTATAATAAGAAAATTATGAATCCGAAAACGCTAATTAAAAAGTTGATGACCAAGTCTGTAATCTTTGTTTACACAGATGACCGGTTCCAGAAAGTACGAGAAATCTTTGACCAACATAGCTTCCACCACATACCTGTTTTGAATAGAGATTCTACTTTGGCAGGAATCATAAGTAAAGAAGATTGGTTGAGAAAAATAAATAATATCGCTCAAAGAACAACTGGAAAAACTTGGACGGAATTACAATACCAAGGATTGCTGGCAAGCGACTTGATGACTCCAAGCCCAATGGTATTGGACCCAGATGATAATATTGGTTTGGCTGCAGATGTATTTCTTACAAATAAATTCCATGCTTTACCGATCGTAGAAGACGATAGGGTAGTAGGATTACTCACCAGTCATGACTTGTTGAAATATGCTTACGAAGATGTTTTAGAAAAAATGATTAGATAATAATTTTACTCGAAACTATAAAATAATATAAAATGGAAAATGTAAATATTAAAACCATAATGACTTCAGAACCGATTGTTTTAGGTCCGAATGATTGCGTAACCAAAGTGGAAGAAATTTTCGAAACAAATAATATCCACCATATTCCAGTAATTGATGACAATAAAAAAGTGCTTGGAATAGTCAGTAAAACAGATTTTTTGATGGCTTGCCAAAGCTTGACTTTTTACAATAAAGATTTTAAAAACGAAAAGAATCAACGTTTATTCAGAAGTCTTTTGGTGGAAGAATTAATGACCAAGGATGTTGCCAAAGTAAATGAAGATCAAAGCTTAATGTTTGCAGCAGGCATTTTTAAAGAAAACCTTTTTCATGCACTACCAGTGGTAAACAAAAACAACGAGTTAGTAGGCATCATTACCACTTTTGATTTGATTGGCTATGCATACAAAGAAAGAGCTCCACAAATTTACTAAACTAGAAAAAAACCTACGAATTTTCCTGAATTTGAAGAAGCTGTTTGATGATTCAAATAGCTTCTTTTTTTTAATAGAAATTTTAAATAAAACCAATACCATGAAATCACTTGCAAAAAGATTCATCATCAATATCAATGGAAAAGTTTTTTCTGGATTTGATTCTGCTAATGCGGGTCGCCAAATAATACCAATTGCTTCCGCTCCAAAAAAATGGTTGACAGAATTGGATTTATTGATCAGAGAAATCAAACTTTTAAACCAATTAATATTTGCGAGTAATGCCCCCCGAACGATCCGTTGTAGACTCAGAGATTTATTGCTTAGAAGTTTACTTGGTGAAATAAATCAAACAAAAGAAACGCTGCTAAAGAACACGAAAGGTCCTTCAGAAATAATTGGACACAATGCTTTACAATCTAGGTTTTTCGAAGCAAAGATCTCTGATCTGAAAACTAGATTAAGTGGAATAAAAATGAAAATTTTGGAAGAGTTAGGGAAGTATCATCCCGTTGAAGTTTATTAAAAACGCTTTAATGGTAAATCTATATATTGGTTTTAATTAAGAGTAAGCTTGTCCCAAATATTTGAGACAAACTTACTCTTTTGTCATTTAGCCTTTGTTTTATTAAACAAAAAAAAAGCATGGTCTTCGTTTTAAAAACAAGATTACCATGCTTCATTAATAGGTTTTTCAAGAGACTCAGATCATGTTGAGATAATCGTAGTTTTTGTGTTTTGCTTATAAAGCGCTGAATCAATCCTGAAAGTAATGTATCATATCCTAGATACTTTGTTTTCTATGATGATGCGACGTTTGAGTAATAATTTTTGTAGGAACGATTAAGCTGATTTTATCAGTCCAGGTTTGTTTCCCATTATTCTACTTCTTTCATTCTGTTCACTCAAAGTCCAAACATCTGTAGCCCATGTTTGTAGCCACTGGCTGTAAGATTTTCGATAAACTTGAACGTTTAATCCGTAGCTTTTTGAAAATTGTTGTTCGAAATTTCCAACTTTTTGATCGCCACTCATTGGCATTATACCAACATTTTTCTTCATTCGAATTTTACCTAAGCTTAATTCAGGATTCAGTTCTTCGTTCTTTTTTAGCATTTGGCCAAAATCAATCGGCTCTTTGAAAAACCTAATTTGCAAGAAAGGAAACTGTTGACTGAATTCCTTTTGTAAATCTTTTATTTTTCTCTCATTGGATATCTTCATGGTTTTAATATTTTATTTCTTTATTCAAAAGTAGGGTACTTTGATAAATCTAGAGATGACAAAACTTTACCTCAAAAGGTGATAAAAATCATTCTTTTGGGTATTGTATCAACTAAATGTTTAATACCAAGCTTGATATTTTAAAAATTCACCAAGCGCCTATTAATACTCAAGATTGACTTTTATTGAAAGCTTGAACATGATAAATATCACATGGCAAGGAATCTTTAATCATCAAATCACATGAGTATAAACGCTAACCTTGTAGTAGGTTAAAAAAAGATTTAATCTGTCTTTTCTTAAATTAAAATCAAAGGATTGCAAATCAATTCTTAATTTCTCCTTTGTTTTTAATAGTGTATTCAATAGTAAGATTTGTAATTTGTGTTTCAATGATAACTTTTTTGAAAAATTAACGATGGATACTCAAATTATAGAATTGCTTCGTAGTCATTTTCCCAATCAGTTTGAAGCGAAATTGTGCGAAGAAATTGCCACTTTTGGTCAGTTACTAACCTTTGAAGATGGCCAGACTATTCAAGATTATGGGCAATATGTGAAGCTCATACCATTGATCGTAAAAGGGAGCATAAAGGTTTTAAGGAAGGACAAAGAAGAGAATGAAATTTTTCTGTATTTCTTGGAAGCAGGGGATACTTGTCCAATGTCCTTTACTTGCTGCATGGTGGATAAAAAAAGCCAAATTAAATCAATAGCAGAAGAGGACATAACCATTATAGGTATTCCAATAAAAAAAATGAATACCTGGATGTCAGATTTCAAAACCTGGAAAAATTTCATCTTTATTTCTTATGAAAATAGATTGAATACTTGCATGCTTGCCATCGATAGCCTGGCCTTTAAAAAAACGGACCAACGACTGATCGATTATCTGTCCAAAAAAGTAGAAGTCACCCAATCGTCAACTATTAATTGTACCCACCAGGAAATAGCAGACGATTTGAATACTTCCAGAGAGTTAATTTCCAGATTGCTAAAAAAAATGGAACAAGATGGAAAAATAACGCTTGGTAGGAATAAAATTTCCCTTATGTGATGTTCTTCACAGACTAGCAACTCAAATTGTTGAATCTTGCATGAAAGTATTGATGGAAAACTTCTTTCAACATACTTTTTTAAGATCAATAATAAATGAAGTTGTTAAAAAAATACATTCCAATTCTAGAATGGTTGCCCAAGTACAAGCAATCTAACCTCAAAGGCGATTTAATCGCAGGGATTACGGTTGGCGTAATGCTTATTCCACAAGGAATGGCTTATTCTATGCTGGCAGGTTTGCCTCCGATTTACGGTTTGTATGCTTCCATTATCCCTCTTTTGGCATATGCAATTTTTGGGACTTCTCGACAATTGGCAGTTGGTCCAGTTGCCATGATTTCTTTATTGATTGCAACTGGCATCGGAGCAATAGCTGGCAATGACCTCGTTGAGTTTATCCGCCTTGCGTTTGTCCTATCCTTGATGGTCGGGGTGTTTTTACTGGTAATGGGAATGTTGAGGATGGGCTTTCTGGTTAACTTCTTATCCCACCCAGTCATTGCAGGTTTTACTTCAGCAGCGGCTTTGATTATTGGATTTAGCCAACTCAAGTATTTGCTAGGTTTCCCTATTCCGAAAACCCATTTTATACATGAAACCTTGATTTATGCAATTGAAAACTTTGACCAAGTCAATTACTTAACACTACTTATTGGCAGCATTGCCATCATATTGATGTTAATCATAAAAAAAGTGAAGCCTTCAATCCCTGGGCCACTTGTAGCTGTCTTTTTAGGAATATTACTAGTCTGGGGAATGGACTTACCGAAATTGGGAGTGGGCATTGTAGGAGAAGTTCCTCAAGGATTGCCGGTATTCTCGGTACCTGTTTTTTCTTGGTCGGATATTCAATCATTATTGCCGATTGCTTTGACTATCGCATTGGTCGGATTTATGGAATCCATCGCAGTAGCCAAATCCATTCAATCCAAACACAAAGATTATCAGATAGATCCCAATCAAGAATTTATTGGATTAGGAATGGCCAATGTACTTGGTGCTTTTTTTCAAGCTTTTCCAACAACTGGAGGTTTTTCAAGAACTGCGGTGAATGATCAATCCGGTGCAAAAACAAATTTAGCCGCAGTCATTAGTGCAGCACTCATCGCCTTGACACTTTTATTTCTTACACCGCTTTTTTACTTTTTACCCAATGCAATTCTTGCTGCCGTGATTATGGTAGCGGTTATAGGATTGGTGGATATCAAAGAAGCCAAGCATCTTTGGAAAATAGACCGAGCAGATTTTTGGATGATGGCTGCCACTTTTTTGGCCACCTTAATTCTTGGTATAGAAGGTGGAATATTGACAGGTGTAGTGTTGTCTCTGTTGTTGATTATTTATAGAACGTCTCAACCTCACATTGCTGAGTTGGCAAAAGTGCCCGGTAAGAATACTTACAGAAATGTAGAGCGTTTCACTAATCTGGAAAAGAGAGCGGATATATTGATCATTCGTTTTGATGCCCGATTGTATTTCGCAAATGTGAATGCATTTATGGAATTTTTAGAAAACAAAATTTCTGCGCAAGCATCTGATCTCAAAACCATTATTCTGGATGCAGAAAGTATGAATAATATGGACAGCAGTGGAGTCTTAATGCTTGAGCAAGTCATTGAAAATTTAGAAAAACAAAACTTGAATTTCTGTATTACTGGACTCAAAGGTCCCTTGCGAGATGTTTTTCATAAAAGTAACCTGATTGAAAAAGTTGGGAAAGAAAACTTGTTTTTAAGTATTCAAGATGCCGTAGATAGAATAGATAACCTGGAAAAGAACAGGAACTTGGAACACTATATTTTACAATCCAATATTGAAACGACTTAAAAAAAATAAACAGAATAATTAACTCGGAAACCATGATGTAAAATCAATTAGGTTTCTTATTGAAATAAAATTTTAATTTAAAATTATAACAATGAAAGTAGAACAAATCTATACCGGATGTCTGGCTCAAGGAGCTTATTATATCCAATCAGAAGGCGAAGCAGTCATCATAGATCCGCTACGCGAAGTGCAACCTTATCTTGACAAACTTAAAGAAGACAAGGTGCAATTAAAATATATTTTTGAAACACATTTTCACGCTGACTTTGTCTCTGGACATTTGGATTTGGCAAAGAAGACTGGTGCACAAATAGTTTTCGGCCCAAATGCTAAAACAGCCTTTGAAAAGTATGAAGCCAAAGATGGGGAATTGCTAAAACTCGGAAACATTGCATTTAAAGTTTTGCATACACCTGGTCATACCATGGAAAGTACAAGCTTTTTGATGAAAGATGAAACGGGCAAAGATTATGCAATCTTCACCGGCGATACCCTTTTTATTGGAGATGTCGGCAGACCTGATTTGGCTCAAAAAACAGGAGAATTAACAATGGAAGATTTAGCAGGGATTTCTTTTGATAGTTTGCGCAATAAAATTATGCCACTGGAAGACGAAGTCATTGTTTATCCAGCACATGGAGCAGGCTCTGCTTGTGGCAAGAATATGAGCAAAGAAACTTTTGATACATTGGGAAATCAGAAGCAGGTTAATTATGCCTTGCGAGCGGATATGACCAAAGAAGAATTTATTAAAGAAGTTACAACAAACTTAGCACCACCTCCTTTCTATTTTGCCAAAAATGCTGAGCTCAATAAGTCAGGTTATGGTTCTTTTGATGAAGTGCTTGAGACTGGAGCTGTGGCATTGACAGTAGATCAGTTTGAAACCATTGTCCATACACAAGATGCTTTGATTTTGGATACAAGGCACAAAGATGATTTTGTGAAAGAGCATATTCCAAATTCCATTTTTATAGGAATTGATGGCACTTTTGCTCCTTGGGTAGGCGCTCTCGTACTGAGTCTGCAACAACCAATCGTATTGATTGCACCGGAGGGTAGGGAAGAAGAAGTTGTCACTCGACTTGCAAGAGTTGGTTATGACAATACACTTGGTTTTTTGAAAGGAGGACTAGCTGCTTGGAAAGCAGATGGGAAAACAGCTGACAGCATAGAATCTATTCCGGTCGATGAGTTTCAAAAAAGATTAGGGACCAATCCACTGGATGTCTTGGATGTTCGAAAACCTTCTGAGTTTGAAGCCGAACATGTTAAAGATGCCACCCTTTTTCCTTTGGATTTTATCAATGAAAAAATGGATAAGGTGGATACGGATAAATTCTATTATCTCTATTGTGGTAGTGGATATCGGTCTGTGATTGCAGCATCCATATTAAAAGCAAGAGGATTTGGAAAAGTTGTAAATGTAGAAGGCGGAATGAAAAGCATCTCCTCATCTGGAATTGAATTAACGGATTTTGTTTGTCCAAGTACTTTGGTGTAAACAATTAAATAAAATAATGCTGTTTCGGATTTCAAAGATAAAAGCCGGAACAGCAATTTAGTATAAAAAATTATGAATATAATTGAATTTATTAGCCAACCTTGGCACTGGTCTGTGTCGGGAGTGATGATCGTCCTGGTCATGTTTTTATTGACCTATTTTGGACAAAGGTTTGGAATCTCAAGTTCTTTCAAAGCCATGTGTGCGGTGATCCCTGCAAATCGAAAATGGGATTACTTTAATTACGATTGGAAAAGCCATTCTTGGTTATTGGCATTCGCTTCAGGAGCGATAATCGGTGGCTGGATTGCAGTCCATGTAATTGGTAGTCCGGTTCCTGTTGAAATTTCCGAAACGACCATTGCTCAGTTACAAGAACTTGGTGTTCATACACCACAAACGCTTTCAGAGGGAATGGGCTTTGTCCCCGCTGAGCTTTTTAACTTTAAAAGCCTGCTTACCCTAAAAGGATTTATTTTACTAATTGGTGGAGGTTTCCTTGTAGGGTTTGGTACCCGTTGGGCAGGAGGCTGTACCTCTGGGCATGCAATAAGTGGATTGTCTAATTTGCAGTTGCCATCGTTGGTGGCTGTAGTTGGTTTTTTCATAGGAGGGCTGTTTATGACCCATCTTGTTTTTCCATTTATTTTTTCATCGAAGTTATTTTAAAATGGAGGTTGAAATTAATTGTAGATGCTTGATATTCAAGTCGAAGCTCCATTTTTTTTGCATAGCCAAAGCTATGGAAAACAAAATTAGCTGAAGAATTGGAAATCAATGGATTACAATTTATTCATCCAGCTATTTTAGAATAACTTCATTATAAGACTGTAAATAAATAAAGAATGAAACATTTGAAATTCATATTAGTAGGCGTTTTATTTGGAATAGTGATGACAAAATCTGAAGCCGTATCCTGGTTTCGTATACAAGAGATGTTTCGGTTTCACAGTATCCATATGTATGGCATCATTGGTACAGCAGTAATACTGGGCGTTGTGATGAACTTACTGTTGAAGAAAACCAAGTTGAAAAACTGGATAGGAGGAGATATCAAATTTGCGGAAAAGCCTGAGACTTATAAAGCCAGCTTGTTGGGTGGAACCGTTTTTGGATTGGGATGGGCGATGACCGGAGCTTGTCCAGGACCTTTGTATACTTTGGTCGGACATGGAGTCGGTGTCATTATTCCTGTTATTATAAGTGCGCTATTGGGGACTTATTTTTATGGAAGAATCAAAGCGTATCTGCCGCATTAGAGTTGAAATAAATCGAAGCGATCACAGGTTTGTTAAAATAAAGTTAGACGCTTACTGATCACAAAAAGGGAGGTTGTCCATAGAACAACCTCCAACGTTTAAAAAACTTGACCACGATAGAATTTAATTGGGAGAAAGTAATTTACAATGCATATGTATTACTGCCCTTGCATTGCAATCGATTTAGATTTTTTAGCTAAGCTAACAGCATCGAAGTCTACAGAAAGTACCGGAAAATCAGCATGGTTAATCAAAGCTTCGACATTGCTTCCAGCAAAAATTCTCTTTAATGGATGTTTTTTAATATTGGAAATGATAGCCAAGTCTGCACCGATTTCTTCGCTCATATGACGAATGCCCGCATCAATTGTCCAGTCTCTGTAAAAGTGAGTCTCCACTTTAAAGGGATGACACATTTCTTTAAAATCATTCATGGTTTCTTTAACAAGAATATAAGGCTGAGTAAACCAACTTGATGTATTGATCTGAAGTAAGTGAATCTCTGGGTTGTAAGGTTTAATCAGATCCAATAAGTATTCTAAAACCACTTTTTGTTCTGGCCCAAAATCTGAGGCAAATATCACTTTTTCGAGATTGAATTTTTGTTGGTAGTCTTTGATTACAAGTACAGGACAAGAGACAGTTCTTACCACTCTTTGCGTATTACTGCCAATAAAGTATTCTGATTTTCCACTTACTCCATGAGAGCCCATTACGATAAAATCAATGTCGTAAAAGCTGACTTCATCTTTGATGTTTTCTAAGAAATGGCCTCCTTTCCATCCGCTGGTCAACTCAATGTTTCGACGCTGTGCAAGCTCCTTCCATTTGTCCAATAACGTTTTCGCATTTTCAACCTTTTGCAAGTCCTCAGGAAATGAAGTCTTGTCTTTTTCAAGAGTATTGATAAAACCAGAACTGAGATTCAAGTTGGTAAATAAGTGAATTTTGGCGTTATAGGTCTCTGCTATATCTAATGCAGTTTTGATTGCATCGCTGGCACAAGCAGAAAAATCCGTTGGTACTAATATATTTTTCATGTGTTTAGAGTTTTAAAATAATTCAAATAGAGAACTGGATAATTTATTTGATGGAATTAGAAAATTTAGAACTGCGTTCGTTTTGTTCGCTTAAAGTCCAATCGTCCGTTTTTGTTGTTTGTAACCAAACATCACCTGACTTTCGAAACACCTGGACGTTTAATCCAAATTTTTCTGAAAATTCTTTTTCAAAAGTGCTGACTTTTAAATGGCCATTAATGCTTATGTCTCCTTCAGAATGAACAGTCCTCACTTCTGCGATTGTTTTATCAATAGGAATTAAATGAGAAGCAGCTGATGGTTTGTTTACTTCATGAGCTGAAGTGTAAAATTCAATTTTTAAATTCGAAAATTTAGTGTTGAATTCAGTTTGGATTTCCGATAGTTTTTTAAATTCAGATATAATCATAATGCAGTTTTTTATTTATAAAAAAGCAAGATGTTTGCTCATTGATTTTTGAAAAGAAGATGACCCATTGAAGAGTCATCTTCCTATTATTTACTAGACCTCTTAGATTTATTTTACAATGAAAACAGGTAATTCTTTATTTGATTTCACAATGGATTCTGCCACAGAGCCCATTATTACCCGATGGATTTCTGAATGCCCTTTGACACCAAGCACCATAAAGTCAACACCAATTTGTTTTGAATAATCCAAAATGCATTTTGCGTTATCAAAACCTTCATTTCTAACTATTGCTATCTCAACCTGGTCTTTATTTTTTTTGATGTTGGTATGTAAAAATGCCTCGAATCCATCTTTGATATTGGCTTCCAAAATGGAGGTAAAGTCTTGCCAGGTATGTTGTTTTTTCCAATAGTTGAAATTGGGCGTATTGTACACATGTAAGGCAGTGATTTTACAAGGGGTAGATAACATCCTTTTCAAAGCGACAGCCTTTTGTAAGGCTCTTGCAGAGTTCAATGAAAAATCAATTGGTACTACAATATGCGATAACACTGGACGAGTATTTTCTGGGATAATCAGGGCATCACATGGAGTTTTTTCAATAAGATTTTTGGCCAAAATAGCATGATAGTCAGTGCTTTTACTTTGCCCGATAACTAACAAATCCGCTTTTGTATCTTCAGTGAGTTGAACCAATTCTTTAAGCGGCTGACCCTCTAAAACATCAAATTCAATATAGATGTCATCTTTGTTTTTTAGTTCACTTTTCACCTTACTTTCCATTCTTTTTATAATACCCTTTTCCATGACGAAAGCAGAGGATATTTCATTTACCTGTTTTTCAAACAAGGCAGTATAAATATCAAATTTAGGAACCACTTTTATGAAGTACATGCTATTAAAAGGTACGGATTCACTAAAGTAGTTGAGGTATTCGAGAATAGATATATCTGTTGATCCCAGTTCTATACCAATTACAGCTTGATTAAAGGAAATGAAATCTTTTAAATAAGGATTGACTACAGAAGGTGACACGCTTTTCATAAGTACAGTATTAAAGGATAATTAAAAGTGAAGCGTTTTTAATTTTTGCTCCGATTACAATTCAAAGTTAGACTTAACTGCATTTTAGAAAGATGATGAAGTTCATAGAAGTAGATGATTATGATCACTAATTGCAGAGGTGTTTGCGCTTAATTTTGAGATATAATTAATGCAAACTTTTACAATTATGAATAAGCTCATTTTGATTTTAATACTTCTAGTTGGATCTGAATTTTCGTTTGCGCAAAGCTCTTTTACCCTAGATATAGAGCCGTATAGCATAGATGGTTTACCGAATTTACACAGTTATGCTTTTGGACAATATGATGGTAAATGGCTGATCGTTGGAGGGCGGACATCAGAGAATCAGGAAGAATCCAGTTATCTTAATTACGATATTCTGGTTATTGACCCTGTGCATCAGGAATTTTGGAAACACCCTTTAGAGTGGGTGTATGCAGAAATAGATGAGCCAGATCATTTGGCCGCTTGTCATTCCAGTGCTTTTCAAGAAGGCGAATACCTATACATAGCAGGTGGATTTGGATACAGTTCAGTAACGGAAGTCATGGGAACTTTTCCCTTCGTCACTATACTCAACGTAAAAGAAATTATAGCAGATGTCATAAAAGACAACCCTATAGGAGACCACATCGTCCAATTCGAAAATGAAGCTTTTGCTATTGCAGACGGTCACTTAAGTAAGGTCAATAACGAATTGTTTTTAGCAGGAGGTTACTTTCTGGACAGCGAGTTCAGCAACGGAGGAGATTTAATCATTCAAAAAGACAATTTGAATAAGGTTTCCAAATTTCTTTTGCAGCAAGACAATAATAAAATAGAAGATATTCTGTTAATCGACCAAATAACTTATGCAGATTATTTCAATGAAGATCATGCGGTGATGGCAGCTCAAATATTTCCTGACGGAACTTCAGGACTTACCTTGTTTTATAATGAAAAATCAGAACAGAAGATCCTTCCCAACTGGATGAATGTATTTGACTTTGGATACGCTAGTTTTTCTTCAAGTGAAGCAAGTCTTCCCGTTTATCACAGTACCGTAATCCCCGTTTATGACAAAACCAATAAGAAAATGCACACTGTTTTCCTTGGTGGATGTGATGAATATATGTGCGATAGCGATCTTCAATACAGCCCCACATTGGTTGAAAAAGGAGATGAATTCATAAGGACTGAAGAAGGAGGAATTTCTTTTGATTCCTATGAATTAGACGCTTATCTCAATAAAGGAAAAGATGCTCAATTTATTATAAATCCTACAATTGGTGTGAATGATTTACCAATCGTCGATTTAAGTTTAATAGAAGATGAAAAACAATTGATAGGATATATCTATGGAGGAAGAACTGCACCCAGTCCGATGTTTTATGCAAATGGAGAAACGGTGGATGCTGCGACCAACCAGCTCTTCAAAGTATATCTGAATAGAAAAGAAATGAAAAACTTTTTGGGAGTGAACTTCCCAAACGAAACGAATCAAAAATACTCCATTAATATACCTTACAAATAATTAAAAAATGAAACGAATACTATTTCCCACAGATTTTTCCGAGATAGCAAATAATGCGTTTGTATACGCTTTGCATATTGCCAATCAATTGGGTGCAGCAATTACAACGGTTCATGCATATGACATGCCTATCTTGGAAATAGAAGGTCCAATTGGTACGACCTCTAATGCAGCAAAAGCCGCAAAAGAAACAATCAATCTGGTCCATTTTGAAAATTACAAGTCTGAAGTTCCTCAACTTAGGAAAATTGCAGAGGAACAAGGCCTTGATCATATCGAAATAAACCATGCAATGATAGAAGGAGAGGTGTACTCCGGAATTCTCAAAATACAAGAAGAGGTAGATGCAGACCTAATCATCACAGGTACTGGAGGTGCAGGTTGGTTTAAAGAAATATTTGGAGGATCAATGTCTGGTGAATTATTGGAGAATGCCCGATGTCCGGTAATTGCCATTCCCAAAAATGCTCGCTTTGATGGTAAAATAGATCGGATTGCATTTGCTACCGAGTTTACTGAAGAAGAGTCAGACTTGTTGTTAAGTGTTATGGATTTTGCTAAATACTTTGATGCTACAGTTGAATGTTTGCACGTAGATGTAGCTCATACCCATGATTTTACACAAGCAATGAATAAATGGAAAGTTGGATTCGAATCCTTTGATAATTTAGAATTTGAAGTATTAAAAGGCAATTCAATTTTTTATGCTTTATCCAATTATTTAGAAGGCAATAGATTTGACATCGTTGTCATGCTTGCTCACCGTCGCAATTGGATAGAAGAATTGTGGAATGCCTCAAATGTAAAGAAAATGAGCTATCAATTTAACACACCCGTGATGGCGTTTCATGCTCAAAAATAATAAAACGTTTAAACACTTTAAAACTTGAAAAATGAATAATAAAACAGGCATTTGGATCGATCAAAGCGAAGCGCATATCATCACTTTCGAAAATGAAAAAGTGAAGACAATTACACTGCCTTCTGGAATTGAGGATTTTCATCCAAAAGGTGGAGCTCGTGGTAAAACACCTTGGGGGGCAGTAGATACTGTTTCAGAAAAGAAATATTTAGAGCGTCAGAAGAATCAGGAAAAGACTTTCTTTTCACAAATCATTGACACTGTTCAAAATAGTGACCAGGTTTATCTGTTTGGACCTGCAGAAACCAAAAAGAGGTTGGCAACAGTGATCAATGAACAGAAGAAGTACAAAACCAAAGTAGCTGGTGTTGTGACAACGGATAAGATGACAGAAAACCAAAGAATTGCTTCTGTCAAATCATTCTTTAATATCAAAAGTACACTCGACATCTAGATGATAGAAGGAGCGAATATGTGGGAGTTTTTTGCAGGCTTAGGCATCTTTTTATTTGGATTGAAGTTACTGGAAATGGCTCTTTCAAATTTAGCGGGCCGTTCATTCAAACGGTTTTTAAGAAAGCACACCTCCAATAGAATAAAGGCTGTACTTAGCGGAACGATCGTAACTGGTTTTTTGCAAAGCAGTTCCATTGTAAGTTTGATGGTACTGGCTCTGGTAGGAGCGGGTATCATTGAATTGTACAATGCCTTAGGAATTGTGATAGGGTCAAATCTTGGAACCACTTTTACGGGGTGGATAGTCGCGTACTTCGGATTTCAAATTAATATTGAAGAAATTACCTTTCCTTTATTGGCAATAGGTGGTTTGATGGTGATCTTTTTTAATGAGAAAGAAAAGCTATTGAATAGTGGAAAATTTATCATCGGACTTGGGTTTCTATTCCTGGGACTTGATTATATGAAGACCAGTTTGGAGATGTTAAGCAACCAGTTCGATCTAACCCAGTTCAAAGATTTAAGCCCTTATTTGATTTTTGTAGTTGGCTTTGTTTTTACGGCAATTATCCAATCGAGCTCTGCAACAATGGTGATTACTTTAAGTGCATTGAACGCAGGAATCATCGCCTTACCTTCCGCGGCGGCATTGGTGATTGGTTCAGATTTGGGAACAACAATAACCATGATATTCGGAAGCATCAAAGGCAGTCCTGCCAAGAAAAGATTGGCACTTGGACAGTTCTTATTTAACTTAGTCGCTGACGTATTGGCGCTCATTCTGCTCTACCCATTGCTACAACTAATTAGTGAAACCTTCTTAATAAAGGATCCATTGATGTCCTTAGTTGCCTTTCACAGTTTATTCAACTTGATAGGTATTTTATTGTTTTTGCCTCTTTTGAAAAGGTTTGCAAAGTGGTTGAATAATCGGTTTTTAGATAGAGCAGTTCAAGTCTGTAAATTTATCATTGGTGTACCAACAAACGTACCTGAAATAGCAACAGTAGCCTTGCGAAAAGAAGTCAGCCATTTATTGGAAAGAGTATTTTTTCTACATCTAAGTGTTTTGCATATTGATTCTTCTGCCTTTCAGGAATTCAATCATGTCGGTGAATTACAATTGGACAATAACTATGAACAAATAAAGGAATTGGAAGGAGAAATTGTAGAATTTTATTTAAAAATTCAAAACGAACAATTAGAACGTTCCGATTCTATTCGCTTAAAGCAGTTGATATTGGCCATTAGATATGCAATGAGTTCTGCCAAAGGGATTAAAGACATCAAACACAATATCCTCGATTTCGATAAATCAATTAATGACCAAGTTTTGTTTTTGATTGATACACTGAAAATACAACAACAAGGTTTGTATTTGGAGCTCTTCCGAACCTTTCGTAAAAGTAATCCGGTCACCTTATTTGAGGAATTGGTTGATCTTCGGAAGTTGAGTAAAAGCAATTACGATCAATTTCTGGATGAAATTTACAATACAGTAAGAAAAGCAGAAATACCTGAAGTAGAAATATCTACTATTTTAAATGTGAATAGAGAAATCTACAGCAGTAATAAGACTTACATATCCGCAATGAAAGAATTACTCCTTCCAAATCATAAAGCCGGCAGCTTTGATGAAGCATCCGAAGCAGCCTGATGAAAATCACCTTTCCACTTGACCTTGATCATTAGATTTCCTTTCGTTTAGTTGGATCTTGTTGTTATTAGTTATTAAATGATAAATAATAATGGAACCAAAATTCAAAAGAGTATTAATTGCCTGTGACTTCTCTCCGATGGATGACAAGTTGATGAACTTTATTAAAGCTTTTAAATCCTACTCGGATGTACAGAAGGTTTACTTGCTTCACGTCATTCCTGACTTCACCAATCCAACAAATAAGGATTTAGAATTTCACAAACTTTTTTCTTCGGGTTACCCGGTAGATGAAAAAGTCAGAGATTTTCTGACAGAAAAAGCAGCTGAAATATTTGACGATTCTATAGAAGTTTCAATTGATGTAATAGAAGGGAGACCTTATCAAAAATTAATTCAATGGGCCGAACACAAGGAAGTAGACTTGGTCGTCATTGGAAGAAAAGAAAAAAGCAGTCATAGTGGTATTACAAGCAATAGGGTATTGAGAAACGTGCGATCAAATGTTCTCTTGTTTCCCGAAAATGCTTCTGCAGACTTTAAGAACGTTTTAGTTCCAGTGGACTTCTCCAGTTTTTCTGCTCGCGCATTGGCTACGGCCATTGATATTCGACGAAGAAGCGGAGAACAGGTGAGTATTACAGCTTTACACATTATCCAAATGTTGATGACGGATCATTATTATGGTTTGGTTTTGAACCCAAGGTTTCAAGAGATGCTCAACGAAACCGCTGAAAAAAGCTTTGATGATTTTGTAAATAAACACAAATTCAATGCGCAGGTATTTGAGAGAGAATTGGTTCTCAATTTGAATAATAACGCTGCTACCCATATTGGCCAATATTTAGAAGCAAATCAGAATGACCTAGTCGTTATGGGCGCAAAAGGACATTCTCTATTGGAAAGGTTTTTAGTTGGAAGTACTACTGAACAATTGGTAAACAACCATAGCAAAACCCCATTTTTAATTCTTAGATAATTAAATCGAAAATTATGCAAATAGATATGAATTCTTTAAATCAATTAATAGCTCAAGCTTTACCAGCCCCTAGTGTTGTTTATGTTTTTTCTTATCCATTTTTTAAGCAACAAAAAAGAAGACCAGATGGGTACTGTGTAGAACAATGGAATATCGTTTTGAACTAAAGGACGGATAAAAAAGAGATGATTTATTTCCGTCAAAAAATAATAATTATGAAAAAGATACTTGCAGTAATGGATTTTTCGAAATCACAAGAAAGCATTGTAGAGAATGCAGTGGCTTTAGCTTTGGAACACAATGCTAAAATAATTCTAGGATATGTAGAACCACCAAAGAAACGGTTTAAGATATATGATGTGTATGTTCCTCGAATAACAAAAAATGTTGCTGTTCAAGAGAATGAGGAGTTGCTGGAGATTTCAAAAGTGGCAAGACAGATCGCCGCCAAAGGAATTGAGATTGATATCATAGTCATCGAAGGGGAGGATATACAAGCATTGATCCGGAAAGCTGAATTTTATAACGTTGATATCGTTTTGATCAGCGAAAGTTCTAGGAGCTGGTTGTCCAATAAAATGGAATCAGGAATCTGGAATCAGCTCATTTCAAGTTTACCTATTCCTATATTGGTATTGCCTGATTATACTGATTTTTTCGAATCCAGTAAAAAGGTGAATCGAAGACAGGGAGTCAATATTGCTTCCTGATTTTATAACTAAAAAGTGATTAAGATGAAAACGCTAATCGTCTATTTTTCTTACTCTCAAAATACAAAAGCCATTGCTGAATACATTCATGACCTCATCCCTAAATCTGATCTGATAAGGATTGAATTAAAGGACGATCGAAAATTGAGTAAATGGTATGCCATGATTAAGTATGGTTTCAATACCATTTTTAAAAGGAAGATGCCTATAAAAAAGGTAGAAATAGATTGGGCAGAATATGAACGGGTAATCATCGGATCTCCTGTATGGGTTGGGAATGCACCGCCTCCTTTATTGTCTTTCATCGAAAGCTATGAATTCAATTTATTGACCCTGCCTGTATCCGTGTTTTGCAGTTGTGGATCTGATCCAGGAAACTATTTTAATGAAATCGGAAAACGAATAGGGAATGAAAAAGTGGAGAATAGATTCGTCTATATTGAGTCTGCTGGCAAAGGTCTAGAGGAAGTAAAAAGTGATTTGGAAGGTTTTGTTTTTCGGATGAAAAAAGGGGTCAGGTTTAGCATGTGAAATGACCGTGATTCTGTAGATGAAAATTGTAAACTTCTAGCAGAATTGTTTTAACAATAATGAACGAATAATAGGTAAGAGATAATGAATGTTCTTTTCTTCACAAGAAGAAAAGAACATTCTGAATAACAAGCAAGCCGAAAAAATACAAGCTTTGATAAACACTAAGCTATAAAAGAAGACTTTTCAGCCTTCTCACAAACACTTCTCAATCCCATTCCTCAAATCCGCTTCGGACAATGTACCACACTTACGCCACATCTCTTTACCGTTGCTTAGGAACACGGTAGTTGGCAAGCAGGATATGTCCAATTCCTCAACCAGGGTTTCATGCTTTTTTACATCTATGGTTGTGTATTCCACGGCGATTGGGATTTCGTTAGAAATATTATCAATTAACTTGGCAGAAGTATTTTTAGAGGGACAACTTTTTGAATGAAATTCAAGAATAGTTGCATTGGCTTTTGAAATTTTCTTTTTTAGTAAAATTGCTCTTGAGTTCGTCATGATCTTAGATTTTATTCATTAAATTTTTAGTAGTCTTCATTGAGCGGATGTATTTGCTCAGAGATTGATTTTTGTTTAATTCTTCCGGTAGTTTTCCCGTATTCATTTTTATCATCCTGCGGATAGAAGCTGCAATTTTTCGATGAATCAGAATGGCTTTTTCCGGATTCCGAATATGTTTTTTTTCTAAATGTTCTTCTGTCAAAGCGATGCGAAAAAGATTAGCAGCCAATTCCGT
>CALIAG010000355.1 GCA_938041325.1 uncultured Saprospiraceae bacterium
GAAGGGGTTGAAAAAGGCAAAGCGATTCGTCAAATTGAATTCAAACCGAAAGATGAAGATTCTGATTATTCAAAATTAAGAATGACTTTGGACCGTAAAAACTTGGATGTGATTCGCATGAAAGCTTTTTACAAAGATGGATCAAGGTTTACTTTTGCGATTGATAAATTCACTCCTAATAAGCCTTTCGATGAGTCGAAATTTGTTTTTAATCCGGCCGATTATCCAGAAATACATGTAGAAGATTTGAGAATTGATTAAGGAAACTTTCCCTAACTCTTAATTTTCAAATTCTGTTTTAACAGGAGAAATAGATCGCTTTCTTTACGAAAAAGCGATCTATTTTTTTTGATGTAAATCTAAGTCCCATTCTAATTCCGCATTTACTATATTTGCAGAAAAGAAAAACATTCTAACTAAATGGGTTACAAATCCAAACTCATCTCTCCTATTGCAAAACAGATCGCCAAACAAATCAATCGATGGTCTGCGGATGCTGTGAATACCCAAAATAAAATTTTCAAGCGCCTAATTAAAATTGGCAACCAAACGGCTTTTGGCTCAGACCATGATTTTCAAAATATCAAGACCTACGAGGATTTCAAAAAGAGGGTGCCGCTCAGAGATTACGAAGGACTCAAACCTTATGTAGATCGCATTAAAAATGGAGAAGCAAATGTGCTTTGGAAAAAGAAACCCAAATATTTCGCAAAAACTTCCGGTACCACTTCCGGTGTAAAATACATTCCGTTAACGAAGGCCAGTATTCCCAACCATTTTGGAACTGCCCGAAACGCTGTTTTTAATTATGTAGCACAAACAGGGAAGGCTGATTTTTTAGATGGTAAAATGATCTTCCTTTCCGGCAGTCCGGAATTGACCGAGACCGCAGGCATACCAACGGGGCGCCTATCTGGCATATCGAATCACTTGGTTCCCACTTGGCTCAAAAGCAATCAGCTCCCCTCCTACCCTACAAACTGTATCGAAGAATGGGAAGAAAAATTAGAACGCATTATTGATGAAACGTTGGGACAAGATATGCGCATGATCAGCGGTATTCCTCCTTGGGTCCAAATGTATTATGAGCGCTTGCTAGAGCGAACCGGTAAAAAACACATCAAAGATATTTTTCCAAATTTTTCTTTGTTCGTTTATGGCGGTGTCAATTATGAACCTTATCGGAAAAGTTTGGAAAATCTGGTTGGTAAAAAAGTAGACAGCTTAGAAACCTATCCTGCTTCCGAGGGCTTTATTGCCTTTCAAGATCAACAGGATAATAAAGGCTTATTATTGAATACCAACTCAGGCATTTTCTTTGAGTTTGTTCCTGCTGATGAAATATTCAACGCGGAGCCGACACGCCTTAGTTTGGCAGAAGTAAAAACGGGTGTCAATTACGCCATTATCATTAACAACAACGCTGGACTTTGGGGATACAATATTGGAGATACCGTAGAATTTGTTTCTCTAAATCCTTATCGAATTATTGTATCGGGTAGAATTAAACATTTCATTTCTGCCTTTGGAGAGCATGTGATTGGAAAGGAAGTGGAGCAAGCTTTGTTGAGCGTAGCGAATGAAGAGCAAATTAAAATTATTGAATTTACGGTTGCTCCTCAGGTCAATCCAGGGAATGGAGAAACTCCTTTTCACGAATGGTTTATAGAGTTTGATGGAGTGCCAAAAGAGTTGGAAAATTTTGAATTGAAAGTAGACAAAGCTTTGGAGCTACAAAATATTTATTACCAAGATTTGATCGCCGGAAAAATTTTGCAAAGACTTAAGATTCGACCTTTACAGAAAGATGCTTTTAGAAACTACATGAAAACGCAAGGGAAACTAGGCGGCCAAAACAAGGTTCCAAGATTGTCAAATGATCGAAAGATCGCAGATTTATTATCGAAGTATTTACTATCAAAAAGTTGATGACAAAGCACTAAAAAAAACAATCTCAGTCAAACAGTCTAAAAGTCTACCGTCTAAAAGTCTAACAGTCTAGAAGTCTAAAAATCTAACAGTCTAGAAGTCTAACAACCTACTTCAAGCCCATCGCCTTTTTCATTTTAAAATAGATCTCTGTGTTCTCATATATTCCTCCAAACAATTCTGATCCCGGACCATAGGCAAAAACAGGAATCAAAGTTCCGGTATGCTTCCCAGTTGGAAATTCAGCTTTAACCTCATCCATTTTGGAGCCTTCCACAATAGCCAGTCCACCGGTCTCATGATCTGCTGTTACGATCACCAATGTGTTTTGATCTCTTTTAGCAAACTCTAAAACTTCGCCAATTGCCCTGTCGAAATCAAGTGTTTCCGAAACCACATATTCTGCATTATTCGCATGTCCACCCCAATCGATCTGACTTCCTTCTATCATCAAAAAGAATCCTTTTTCTGAGTGGTTTTTCAAAAAAGAAATGCCCATTTTAGAAGCGGCGGTTAAATACGTCCTTCCTCTTTGTACAGGAAGTGGGTCATCATCAGCGGTGAAATAAACGAAGTTCTTTTTACGAGGCAGCATCACTTCATTCAATGGAATATTGAAATAATTTTGTACGGTATAATCCTTTTGTCGCAATTCCTTAATCAAATTTCTATCATCCGTTCTGCGGTCGAAATATTTTTTCCCACCACCTATAAAAAAATCTATTTCCGTATTTAAAAACTCCAAAGCAATGTTCTCATACAATGCCCGAAGTGGTTGGTGAGCGATAAAAGAAGCCGGAGTAGCATGTACGATTGTTGAAGTGGCTACCATCCCTGTTGCAAATCCTTGTTTTTCTGCTTGCTCCAGAATACTAGGTTTTGCCAAAGTATCCATTCCCATTCCAACTGCACCGTTATAAGTTTTCACGCCACATGCTATTGCCGTTGCAGCAGCCGCAGAATCTGTGATTAAATTATTCCCAGAATACGTTTTTTGCAAACCGATAACTGGAAAGTGTTCGAGATTTAGTCGATTGGAGTTCATATATAATGCTGCAGAAACTTGCCCCAGCCCCATTCCATCACCAATCATTAGAATGATATTTTTTGCTTGTGAGAACGATCCGTTAAATTCAGCTTTAGGAGGTATTCGCACACTCGCTTTTGACACTGGAGCATCCGTATTAGGAGGACAACCCACACTCAAAAGCACGCAAAAAATTAATACTATTTTGTTCATGTCTATTCGTTTTTAGGCCAAAGAGTACCTTTTGCCTGGAATGGTTTTTACCAATCCTTTAAATTCCAATTGCAATAATACTGCAGCCATTTTTGAGGAAGGCAATTTCACTTCATTTAATAAATCATCAATTCCTATTTGCTCCTCTTTTTTCAACAAAGCAATTATGTTCTTTTCAAAATCATTCAAATCTTTGTACAAATCAGTCGCAGCTTTTTTCGGTTTATCAGTTGGTTTATCCCATTGCATAACGTAAGCCAAATCTTCAACGGATTCCATCAACGCTGCTTTGTGAATTTTAATTAAACGGTTGCAGCCCTCGCTGTATTTATCATTTATTCTTCCTGGGATCGCAAAAACATCTTTGCCATAATTATTTGCCATTTCCACACTGATCACAGACCCTCCTTTATTGGCTGTTTGTACAACAATTAACGCATCGCACATTCCTGCAATAATTCTATTGCGCATAGGAAAGTGTTCGCGTTCTATCCCGATGTTACTAGGAAATTCAGACAGCAGTCCTCCATTGCTCACCATTTCGCCAGCAACAGATTTGTGTGCAGCCGGATAGATTGTTTTCAAGCCATGTCCAAGGACACCAACCGTAGGGACTTTTTGATCTAAGCATTTTTTATGAGCCGTAACATCAATCCCTAAAGCCAAACCACTTGTCACCAATACATTGTATTCCTGCAGATCCTCAATAATCTTTTCACAAATCATTTTACCGTAAGGCGTAGGTTTCCTTGTTCCAACAATTGAAACAATCTTGGGATGATTCAGGTTTGCAGTTCCTTTATAATACAAGACAACCGGAGCATCATGATGCGGCTTTAATCGGTATGGATAATTATCGTCTAAGAAAAACAATACATCGATTTTATGTTTTTGGGTAAATAGCAGTTCTGCCTCCGCTTCTTCTAAAACTTTTTTATCCAAAATATTTGCAGCAAGTTGATCACCAATCCCGGGGATGGCCGTCAAGTCTTTTTTGCTTGAGGTAAAAACTTCCTTTGCACCTCCACGATAACTCACCAAGTTCTTAGCAGTCACTGCGCCCACCTTGGGCACGAGTGTAAGAGCTATCTTATAAATGAGGTCATCCATTTTACTTTTTCTTATCTTTATGATGAAGTTGTTTGAAAAAACCATTTTTTGAAAGTTAAAAAAATGATGGTTTTATCAAATCAATCAAAATTTCAATTGCATACAATAGGTGTGGAATATATATTTTACCTAAAAAACCGATAGACAAAGGTGCCTTTTTAACCAGGTTGGCAATTTGTTAGACTATAATAAAATTATTCTATCAAATCCATTCTCTGGTTAAATGCCACACAATTTAGGCTTCTTTTTATAGCTATAAAATTTTGAGCCGCTAAAACTTTCATTAAGGAACGAGAAAACAATAACTTATAACAGTTTGGGGTTTCTTTTCCTTTATTCATTGTCAAAAATACTCGTCATAACTACGGCTACAGCGTGATGCAGCACGAGTTATGTCTCCGTTTTTTGACTTGACTAAAGAAAAAATAATTTCCCACCTTTGTTAAAACTTATCATTTACTTGTTCCCAAGCCGTAAATCCTTAATACTATGAGCAAAAAAAAACAGGGTTTCATGCCCAGAATAGAAACATTAGTGATTATCGTCTTCTTTTTAAGTTTTTTAATTTGGACCGCTTCAAAATGTAAAACACAAGCGGTAATGGAAGAACTCAATTTGAAGCAAGAAAAAGAAGAAGCAGAAGCACAGGCATTAGAAATGGAACGCTTAGCTGTAGAAAAAGCCAAAGCAGATGCTGCAGCTGCCGCACTTGCTTCCGCTCAAACCAATCCTCAACTTTCTACTCCACAGACCGGTATAGCGACTCCATCTAGCTCAGGTGCATTCCAAGGAGGATCTAACCTTTTTGTCACGATTGACGGTCTAAATATGCGTACTCATCCTCATCTGGATAGCAGCATCATTGTTAGATTGAATTTACATGAAACAGTTCAATTTATGAACGAGGTAACAGATTCTACACAAGCGATAAACTTAGGTAAAGCAATTGCCAATGAACCTTGGATTAAAGTAAGACACGCCAAAGGAAGAACGGGATGGGTATATGGTGCTGGTGTTCATTACTATAAAATGAAAAATCCAGATGCTGAATAATTATGCTTTTGGGAATAAATCGATAAAACAAGTTGGATTGCTTAAAAATAGATCGCGTGGAATTTCAAGCCATTTTGAGTATTTAGTTCTAAAGTAGGAGACGGTATTTTCCAAACATTAAAAGCGCCTAGCAATGCTTTTAATAATTTAGATTTGGTTTTAATTCGTTTTAAATCAACATCAAACGAAAGATAAAATTGTCGCTGTCGTACAAAATCAGTAGTACTTAAGGTGTAAGATTTATCTTCATAGATCCATTGATTTTCAAAACCTCCAAACATATTATCTGCACCATAACCAACTGCAACATTTAACCATTTCGGAAACCTATTTTCGTTTTTCAAAAAAGAAGCTACATTAAAAGACATCCAGGTATTTTGAGCATTATAATCTTTAACAAATCGAGCTACCGGACTAATACCATACAAATCATCAACCCGTTGTTGTAAGAACATTTCAGAGCTGCCATCATCAGAAGTAATTCTATAATTGGGATATTTTGGATGCGAAGAAGAGACCTTTATCAGTATCCTTTGTTCTTGCCAGGCCAGCTCCTGAAAGACAAACAAACCTGTCCCCAGTGTGTTGAAGGCTACATCTCCTAAAGAAAAGCCCCATTTATCAGAAAAACCATCCAATACTTCCACTGTGGTTTGAAACAAAGTACCTGCTCCTGCTGCAGCCCACATTGCTTTTTTCCTTTTCATCCCAGTCCATCTAAAGACCTCAAATGCCCAAGTCGTTTCAAAATAAGTCGTATAGGTATGACCGGCTTTATCCACACCTTCCCATTCCTTCCAATCATTGAATAAATGAAACTTACCTCGGTCGTATTGTGAATACCACAGCTCACTCAATCCTATTACAGATGCAGTGTACACAGTTGCAGCTGTTCCAGTAGCGAACCAAAATCTTTTTTGATTAAAGGTATCCGGAGCCTGAAACATGTTCGATTGCCCTTGAGCCATCCCAAAGGAAAAAGTAAATAGGAGTAAAAATAAATACCTTGAAAAGGAATTTAAAATCATAATTAATGGATATAAACAGCAAATTTATTATAAATTTAATTGATGTGTGTTAATTTTTCGAGAATACGCTTACATCAAGACATTACATCCCTCCTAATTGCAGATTTATTTCTATTGGAGAGTTCTGTCGAATAGAGAAAGCTAAATTATAGTATGAAGGATTCCAAAAAAATAAAGTGGCTTTACGAACAAATTCCTGAATTATTAGAAAATGGAATTTTATCTTCTGACTCTGCCCAAAAGCTACAAGAGTATTATGGTCCACAAGATGATAGGGACTCCTACAATATCGCATTCGTCATTGCTGCAAGTTTAGGCATGTTGCTGATTGGGTCTGGTATCATTCTGATCTTCGCATACAATTGGGACAGTTTTTCTAAGTCCATCCGGACCATCCTCAGTTTTCTTCCCTTAATAGCTGCTCAAATATTATATGGTTATACTTTTTTCAAAAAAAGAGAAAGCGTCGCATGGGTAGAAGGTTCTTCTATCTTTTTGATGTTGATGTTAGCCGCCTCGATTGCATTGATCAGTCAGACTTATCATATTCAGGGAGAAATTGAAAGTTTTTTATTGACCTGGGCTGTACTCAGTATTCCTTTATTGTATTTGATGAATTCGACTTTGTGCTCTGTGCTTTACCTGGTAGTCATCTGTTCCTTTGCAGTAAATATGAGAGGATCTGAATCTGTCTATTATTGGCTCTTGCTGGGTGCAAGCATTCCTCATTTTTATTTTAATTATAAAAATAAAGCGTTTACCCGAACTCAATTATTTGGATGGGCATTGAGCATTACATTAGCCATATCATTTTTTGGTGTAGTGGAACCTGATGTTATTAATAGAGCTATAATTTGGGCAGCGTTTTTATTGTCTACTTTCTATATGATTGGAAAAATTGTTTTTACCAGAAAGAACTTCACATCACAACCTTTCCAAAACTTTACAATTGCTGCGATTTATATTTTTGTAATGCTTCTAGGAGCAGTATGGGAAGAATTTGGCTCTTTTAATAGTGGTGAGTTTATTCATGGTAAGAATTACAGACCTTGGGCTGCCTATTTGAATTTTGGCGTTTTCATCCTTTCAATATTGGCTTATATTTATTACGCTGTTCGGAGGGTCAATGACAAAGGTGTAAACTTGTTTGTTATTTTATTTCCTGGGTTGGTCATAGTCGATATCATTTTAAGGATCAATAATATGGAAGGCTTTTCTGCAATTTTGGCCAACATTTATTTATTCACTTTCGGGCTTTATTATATGAATAAAGGTGTCAATGATAGAAAAATGGGTTTAGTAAATTTGGGGATGCTATTTGTCATGAGCGTTATCATTGCAAGGTTTTTCGATACAGATTGGAGCGCAGCCATTAAAGGAGCCATCTTTGTTCTTTTGGGAATTGGATTTCTATTGGTCAATTTTTATTTGGCTAAAAAGTTAAAAGTAGATGCTTAATTGAAGTAAAAAGAAGGAATTTTTACGCTTCTGGGCTTCCAAATCAAGGATCCAACAACAATCATTTTAAACTACTAAAGCCTTTTAGCATAAAATTTCACCTAAGAATTCGATTTGAGTCCCGAAAAACAAGATTTTTGTCTAAAATTCTAAACGTAAAGACTTTGAGAATTGTTAGTATATTGGGGGAATCCTTAGAATAACTCAAAAAGCAACTGAATTTAGCATTTGAATACACAGAAGTAAATTAAATCATACTAAAAAACATAAATCATGAAACAGGGCAAATTAGTAAGCTTAGCCATTTTCGCATTTATAGCGTTCATTTTTGTCGTTGCTTTATCCAACAGCATTTTCGTTAATATTGATCCAGGTCAAAAAGGGGTAGTCTTTAAAAGATTTGGAGGAGGCTTAGATAAGGAGAATGTTTATGGCCAAGGATTTCATATAATCGCTCCTTGGAATAAATTTTACATTTATGATGTAAAAATAAATGAAGCGTTTGAACAAATGGATGTTCTTTCGAAAAATGGTCTTTCAATAAAAGTTGAATTATCTTATCGTTTTAATCCAAATGAGAATGAAATCGGATACTTACACGATAATATCGGTGCTAACTATGTAGAACGGATTATCAAACCAGAAATTAGATCTGCAACCAGAGAGGTTATTGGTAAATATTTACCAGAAGA
>CALIAG010000356.1 GCA_938041325.1 uncultured Saprospiraceae bacterium
AATGACCCGAACAAGGTATAATTAGCTGTAATTCAGTCAATTATTATTTTTCAAAAAAAATCACTTTTTCTATTTCTCAAATACAAAAATAGAACATATTTGATCTTTAAGACTTATGTATACCTGACAGCGATGCAAAAAGATGAGAACAATTTTCTATTAGGAATAAGAAGTATTGAAAAGAGTTGAGTTTTTGTACAAGCCGTTTCATCCTAATAAGTATCTGAGCCTGATCAATGAAGGAGTTTACTTTACAAAAACGGATTCATTCGCATCCAAAAAAGTAGTGTGCTCAATATCACTGCCATTGCGAACCCTCCCATTACCCATCTAATCCGTTTTGAATAAAGTCCAAGGACTCCAATGAAGTTAAATATCCAATAGCAAATGCCTACTACCATTGCATTTCGAAAGCCTGATGTGCCCGAGATTTCAAAACCTCTTACCATTAGGTAATAAGCAATAAAGAAGGAACCTATGAGTTGAAGGACAGAAAAGCCATTCACGATATTATTATTAGGGTAATTCGGGAGTCGATAAGAATGGAGCTGTTTGGCAATGATTAAAGCAAAAACGGCTTGAAGGATAACAGTATGACTTAGCAATGCTGCTAACAACCAGCAAAAAGCAATAATGGAGAATTCTTCTTTCTTCAATCCTTTTTGGACCATATCCTTAAAACCTCCAAACAAGAATCCTATCCAAATCAAAACAGCGGCAAAACTCTGCCACAGATAAGTACCAATTGGAATCGATCTCCATGCAAAATATACGTTATCATCTACCGCTTGGTACATTCCTGTTAATACACTCAAAACCGTCAGCAATATTGGAGTACCCCAAAAAAGAGGGTGCTTCAACCGTTTTCCTTGAGGATGAAAAACAAAGAGACTCCCAATTAATACAATAGAATAAATAGAAGCTTGGAAATTTTGAACGATGAAACTCAGAAACAAAGTCCCCATAAAGAGCATTTTCCATTTTTGCTGATCTTGCTTCAGGTTGAGAATGATGCTAATGAACAAAAATAGATTCACCACCAAAATCCAAACATCTCCAATCGCAAACTTGCTCAGATTAATAACAGCAAAAGAGGCTCCTAGTATCACATTGGTTGTAACGGCTACCCAATCTCCAAATAATTTTCGGGACAGAAAAAACCAACCTGCCATCCCCAATATTAATAAAACGATTCCCGGTAAACGCATTGAAAATGGATCTCCCTTCGATGCTTCGAAAACATAATCATTGACCCGCTGTGGTAAATTGCTGATCGCGTAATCCACCCTAATTTCCGGGTTAGATTGCTCAATGGAAAGGCGTTCTGGTTGAAAAAGTAATCCTGTAGTCTCATTACTTACCAAGAGATTGGCAATAATTAAAGAGCCGATAAGTAAAAGAAAGACGCGGTAGTTTTGACCCAAGTTCATAGTTTGTTAGACAGTTAGACTATTAGATGTTTAGACGGTAGACAAAAAACAGGTTAGACTGCTTGAAAATTTGGGCGAAATTAGGTTTTTTTTTTGAGACTGTTAGATGGTTAGACGGTAGATGAAGAACAGAAATGTCTAACAATCTTTTAGTCTAACGTCTAATAGTCATTGTCTAACAGTCTTTTAGTCTAACGTCTAATAGTCTTTTAGTCTAACACTTTACTTTACAACAAACTTCCCAACCGCATAACCTTCCTTGCTGCTCAAACGGTAAAGGTACATGCCTGGTATCAAGTCGCCTTTTTCAATCCAAACTTCATTCCCTCTGATCTCTTTGTAATTTCTAAGCACACGACCTTCTACATCGCTCAATTCCAAATCGTAAGTTGCATTGTCATAGTTATTAAAGGTCAATCTTGCAGATTGGTCGAAAGGATTGGGTTGTAACAGTACATTAATTTGCGCACTCAAATCTTTGGTATTCACCAAAGTAAGACAAGCCCCATCAATTCTTGGAATAGTCTGTTCGTAGTCACCGTTGATGATATCTGTGATGCTGCTGATGCAAACTTCGTTGTCAGTAATTTCACTAAAATAAATTCTCACCAAAGCAATCGGTTCGAATACTTTTGCCATTGTAGAATCTTCAAAAGAGTGGCCTACAATCGTATTGTCTAACAGATTGAATTTTGGTGTTATCGGATAAATTGCTGGGTCAACTAAATTTTCAACTGCTGAAATCTGAACACCTTCTATCTGAAACTGGTAAGCAACGACATCAGTCGTTTGATTTTCAATATAAACATCGAAATAATTATTTGCTAAATCTGCATTGCCAATGCTCAAAGCGACGGTATCATTTATATTTACAACGCCTTCTGGAAAACGACAATGATCATGAGGTCCTGTATCTGGATGATTGTGGGTTCTACCATAATTTATACAACTACTCAATAATGCAGCATCATATATCGTATGGAATCCATCATCATTCAAATCGTTACAAGAGGTTAATTCTAAATCCATACCCAAAACAACCGTTTCATATTGATACGCATCCGTCATTTCCTGCAATCCATTATTGTCCAAATCTCCTGTAATCACTGATCCACCACAAGTCCCTGTACAATCCGGTTGCGAAGAACCATAAGGTATGCCCGCGCAATCTACATACGGCTCACAATCGTCATCTAGTTCCATTGTCAAAGCTCCTGAAGTACGATCCAAAATTACACAAACTTGTGCCCAGTTATTTAAAGTATCATTTTCTACTCTGCCGTTAAAGTCCGGTGCATTGTCCCAGTTTACTCTAGTTACAAAAACATATCTTCCGTCTGGGACATCAGTTACATCAATCCATTGACACTCTAGTTCCGCCCAATATTCATCGTAGCAATCTTTTGAGATGCCCATATTGCCGCAGCTGTATTGAGCGTTGCCACCAAAACAACCTAAATCCAAAACACAGAATCCATTTTTAAATCCAATTGGAAACTCTGTTCCAATTTCATCATACAAGACATATTCTGCGTAACCATCATAGTGATAGTGATTGTGGCAATTGTCATAAGTAAACTGATCGGAATCAGCCGTTGGAACACCAATGTAATAATCCGCATCGCCGATATTGTCAATTCTAGTTGAAAACCGAATAATGTCTCTGGTTCCGTAACCTTGCAAACAACCTTCTTGAATTAGACACTCATCGTTGTTTTCTAGTGTTGTCAAATAAATCGACGTTTCTAGTACATCTTGACGCATCAATAAATCTGGTGCGTTCGGACAATCCGGATCACCAAAAGGAATACAGGATCCATCATCAACAGTTGCCAAAGGATTGTAATTACAAGAATTCGGATCTGTACAACCTACAAATGGACCATCAAAACTCAATGTCCAATTCACACCCAAGTCCCCACAACTTCCCATATCATCTCCTATTCTAATATAGTAAGGAACACCTACTTCCAGTCCTGTCGTGACTAAGGCTTGTTCGCCGCAGCCTCCAAAGTTATCATCAAATGCATAGGTCCCTTCATTGCCTTCTTCGTTTGTCGTTTGGCTACAACTATCATAAATCCATATTTTGGTATCGCAATCATTTTGATCACATGTGGAAAAGATATAAGTCCCTGTTGAATCTGGAATAAATACATACCAATAGTTATCCGTTGCGGTATAAGCCCCTATACCGATCGTATCTGCATCATTGCAAAAAGATCCAGTTGGACAATTGAAACTGTGCGAAATTGTTGAGGTGAAATTTGTTCCGCCTTCTGCTATTAAATTGCCATCCAGAGAAACAGAATAGCCTCCAGGAACAAAAATACCATCTCCAAAATCATCCATCATCGTAAAAATAAGACAGGTATTTATTGGCACACAAATGGTCGTATCGTAATCAGCATTATTATCATAAGTGTAGGTTGAAATCTCTCCATAAACTTCACCATCAATTCCTTCCAGTCTCCAAGAAGATTCATATCCCCAATTATCTGTACTGACCGTAATATCCACTTGTGAAAGCGTATCAGCACATTGCGAAAATAGGGTTTGTGAAAAACTAAAAACACATAGGATAATACAAAAAAGTGTACGTTTATAACTCATCGATAGCATTTTGAAAAATGTTTTAATTATTGCCTTTTCTTATAGAGTATAATATAAAAATAATCAATATTACTTTTAAAAAAAATAGTTATAGCTGGCAGTTTGTAGGTTATAACATTGGGGAGGCAAATTTCTACCTTTAAGGTATGCAAATGGCTTACCATATGTTGTAGTTTTCATCAAGAAATAATGAAAATGTCAGCTTAATTCCTAATATTTTGCTTTGCACTTACAATAAGGGAGCAATTTCGCGCCTTGATGCTACTTAAGTGCTACAGAAAAACACTTTGTATATCAACCTGATCGTTTTGTATTAAAAAACATCAACTTTGACTATTTAAATTGCTTAGTAAAGCAATTAAGGTTAAATTCATTGAAATTTTATACTAGATGTGGGTTGTTATTTTCCCTAATTTTAAAACACCGTAATACTTTATAGTTATGCGAATTTTACTCTTTTCAATGCTTCTTTTTTTAATGGCTTGTCAGCCAAATGTTCAAAAAGAAATCGAAAACAAGTCGGAAAAAGTGCAAACCGCTTTCGAACTAAATATTCCGCAAGAAGACTTGTTGAATTACAAAGATTTGGCTGTCTACCCGATCTTGGCAAATGAGGAACATATCGAGTCGCACAAGGAACTCGCTGCATACAAAAACCTCAAAGAAGCCATCGATATAAAAGGTTTTCGTATTACAGAAAGTAAAAAATACGGACGAGATGGCAATCGTGGATTGGTCAATACCTTAACAGTTCAAAACAAATCACAAGATACCGTTTATTTGATGACAGGAGATGTAGTCCAAGGTGGAAAACAAGATCGGATACTTGCACAGGATTTGGTTTTGCCTCCTAGACAGTTAACAGACATCGAGGTCTTTTGCGTGGAACAAAATCGTTGGCAATATCAGGAAGATAATATTCCAGTGGACGATCAAAAAGCACAACAAAATAAAAAAGTATTTGCGTTTACTGGTTACTATAATGTTGCTTCAAATGCTTTGCGCAAAACGATTAAAGAAGAAAAGGGACAGCAAGAAGTCTGGGCCAAAGTCTCCGAATTAACTTCGCTGAATAATGCAGAATCAAGTACAAGTGCATATGCTGCTTTAGAAAGCAGTGAAGATTTCACCAAACAAAGAAATGAATACCTGGACTTTTTTAAAGGTAGAATGACCGGACGAGATCAAGTCGTTGGAATGATCGTAACCTCTGGTTCCAAAATATTAGGCACAGACATCTTCAACCACCCTACTCTATTCAAAAAACAATACGAAGTCCTGATGCATGGCTATGTAATAGATGCCATTAGTGAAAAACAAAGTGGTAGCGTGTCTAAAGAAAACATGGAAAAGCATTTCGAAAAAATACAAGCTTTATATATTGAGAGATCGACTGGAGAGGCGGACAAATCTGCTTATGTTTATAATGGAAAAGTCATTCATTTTGTAGATTAGTAAATCTTGAGTTAAAAAGAAAATAGCCCTTGAGATCTGATGATTTCAAAGGCTATTTTTTTGTGGATGAATTCTTTTTTTGGAAAACTTATGTGACAAAGAATGACTTGTAGCGACACTTTGCATCCTCATAATTGGAAATCTCTGTCCAACTTCGTTACTTTTGCCGTCTAAATGGTATTTAAAAGAATAGCGTATGAAATTGAATTTGGACCTGGCCTGTGAGAGTTCTCAAGAATGGATTGATTGTGTAATGAGTGATTTTAATGCTTTTTTACAAGATCATGCGGATTGTGAACGCAAAGCATCTGCAATGGCAATGAGCTTTGTTGCTAAATATCCGAATAGAACGGAGATCATTCCCGAGCTCATAGAGACGGCTATTGAAGAGTTGGAACACTTCCAACAAGTCTACGATTTACTCAAAAACAGAGGTGTTCAGTTGGGACATCAAATCGGAGAAGATCCGTATGTAAAAGCATTAATCAAAAGATGTCATAGTGGACGAAACGAACGGTTTATGGATCGTTTGTTAGTTGCTTCTGTTGTAGAGACGCGTGGTGCAGAACGATTTAGAATGGTTTCGGAAGCGCAAGATGATCCAATCATGCATCGGTTTTATAAAGTACTTTGGGCATCAGAAGCCAAGCATGGGCATTTGTTTGTGAAAATGGCTTTAAACTATTTTGAAAAAGAGGAAGTCTATAAAAGATTAGAATGGTGGATCGTTCAAGAAGCCGAAATTTTGAATCAATTAGAAATTCGACCAGCACTTCACTAGTTGGTTTTAATTAAAAAACATTCCTAAATTATTAAAGTTGCTGAGCATCTTTGATGACTTATTGAAAAATAAATCCTATGAAGTTTATTAAACTTTTTATTCTTTTGCCTTTGCTTGTTTTCACCCAACTTGCATTGAGCCAAACCTCCTCTACTATTAATGTGAATGGAGTCAATCGAAACTATATTATTCATATACCGAGTAACTTGGATTTAAGTATTCCGCGACCAGTTGTTTTTAACTTTCATGGCTTCACCTCCAATGGTACGCAGCAAAGATTGAATACTGGCTTTGATGCTGTCGCTACCGCTAATGATTTTATTGTCGTCTATCCAAATGGAGTTGGGAATGCATGGAATGTGGGTTGGGACTTTGGTTCAAGTGCTGATGACATCGGTTTTGTAAATGCTATGATTGACACCTTGCATGCAAGACATAATATTGATTTGGGACGGGTTTATTCCACAGGTTTTTCTAATGGAGGATTTTTTAGTTACGAACTAGCGTGCAATCTACCGGACAGAATTACGGCCATTGCTTCTGTAGCAGGTTCTATGCTTCCAGAACGATTGAATCAATGCGACCCAGGGAGACCTTTCCCTATCATGCAGATTCATGGTACTTCTGATCTTGTTGTTTCTTATAATGGCAGTGGAATTGGAACGGGCATTGAAAATTTGGTCAATTCTTGGGCTGAAATAAATGAATGCAGCATGCCCGGAGAAACAATAGATGTAGAAAATATAAACACCAATGATCAAACCACTTCCGAACGAACGGACTACCAATGTGGTGCAGAAACCAATGTCGCTTTTTACAAAATAACGGGAGGCGGACATACTTGGCCAGACGGTAATTTCAATATTGGAGCAGTCAGTCTTGATTTCAATGCTTC
>CALIAG010000357.1 GCA_938041325.1 uncultured Saprospiraceae bacterium
TACTTTAACAGAAACTGAAAACCATTTTTTCGAAGTCGAGAGAAGTGAAGATGGAAAATTTTTTAAGGCGATTGGAAGAGTGAATGGCGCAGGAAACTCTAGCTCTGTTTTGCAATATACATTTAAGGATAAATTACCGGAGTTTAGCAATTATTATAGATTGAAACAATATGACCTAAATGGAATGTGGAGTTATTCAAAGACCATTTACATCGAATCAATTTGTATTGAGGACAATGGGAATATTGGAATTGTAAAAGTGTATCCAAACCCCGTAATGAATGAAAATATAGCGATAAGATTCAATGCAGCTGAGGAAGAAAACACCTTTGCTTATGTAACCGATTTGTATGGAAAACATATTCTAAGAACTCCTTTGGAAATACAAAGAGGGATGAATCATATTGAATTGAAATTAGATTTTCTACCAGCAGGTACTTACTTTATTCGAGTCCATAAGAAGACAACTAAATTTGTCAAGATTAAGGATTAGAGTTCTATTTACGCACTCAAGAACATATTTTAAGACTTTACCAAAACGAACAAAAGCGCTTTGCATTTCGCAAAGCGCTTTCTTTTCTAAATGAAGGAAAAGGGTATTATTAAAACTTAAACTTTTTTTCCATTGCTTGTTTTCTAACCGTTTGAAGCATTACTTTATCCAGCGTTTCTTCTTCCCCTGTTTCAGCTCTTTTCTTCCTGATGTACGCATTGGCTTTCTTTTCGTTTTCAAGAATTTCTTTTTTAATAGATTCTCTTTTTTCTTTTTGTCCAGTAATGTGCTTTTTTAATTCTGGTTTTGACATTCCTTGTAGCGCTGTAGGAAGTGTTTCGGTCTCAACTGTTTCTAAAATAGCCTCATCTTCTTCCATTGCATCAACTACGTCCCATGTAGCATTGCTATAAGAATCTTTTGCTTTAAAAGATGCTCTTGTTCTTTCATTCGCAGAACCGTAGGTTCCTGCATTGGTATCTTGTATGCTTTGGTTTTTATACAAAGCTTTGCCACCTGATCCATAATGAATATAAGTACTGTTTAGATCTCTGTTTAATCTAATTATTATTTCATCATACGGTGTAGCTATGTGCACTACTTTCTTGTCTGTATCAATATTCATATAATCGCCACCAGTAAGATCAGCACCATCTTTCCAAAGTGTTTTGATACCTTCTTTATAATTCCCACAGAAAACAGTATTTACAATGATGTCATTCTTTTTTGCCGCCAAACAAACTTCATTGAAATCTTTAGGACCTTGGTTGAAAGGTTCGTTTCCAGCTATAAAAATTAATTTCAAATTCGAATCATCCGTCGACCATTCTAAGTCATTAAGTGCATCTGAAATTGTCCAACCACAGTATTCTTCACCGCCATTGGTTTTTAATTCAAATAGTTTTTCAGAAATCAAATCAAGGTTCGAAGTCAAGGTCGTCACTTGTTCAACATATCCTTTTGACATCGACAAACCACTATTTCCATATTGATATAAAGAGATTTGAATTTGAGGAACTTCTCCATGTTTATTAGCTTGAGCAAGTTCATTTACAACTTTCCACAATTGCGATTTAGCTTGATCTATTAAACCATCCATACTATTAGAGGTATCAAGAAGCAAAGCAACTTGAATCTTATTTTTTGATACTTTTTCTGGTTTCGTTGGTGTGTCAACTGCAATCGGTGGTACCTCATTTTTGCTTGAAAAAATATGAAGTATTCGAGATGGAGTGTTTTTAAGAAGATCATGAATCTTCTGATATTGGGGCAACAAGAATAAAGAAAGTGTACAGCAGATAATTAGAACCTTTTTCATATTAAATTTTTTGTGTAATTAAGATAGATATAGGTAAGATGTAGGTGGTCTTGAATTTGGTGGTTAATGTGGTTTTATTAACTTTTTGTTAACTAAAACAAATGAAGATTGAATGGCAATGAAGATTTTGAAGGGCCTAAATAGGGACGAAGCAAAATATGGCGAGTGAAACAATTCAAATTCAAATTCGATTTAAATTTCTCTCATTCCTCAATTCTCGTTACATTTGAGTCATGCGCACGATCAAATATCCATTGCTCCATTATCGCCTGAAAGAAGATGCTGTTCTCGGTATTTTAGTGGGTACGGATTATCAACTTGTTGAAAAGGACGTCAAAAGCCTAAAAGCCAGCTTGTCAGACTATTTGACCAGAATGTATAAGAAACATGATGATTACTGGTTGATGGATATGATTGATCCACGAATGAAAATCCATGAAGTAAAGGTAAGGCCAGTATATAGAGAGTCTACTGGAGTTTACCCGGTAGCTGAGCTTATGAAAGTGCCTATTGCTGTGGTTTATGGCGAAACAGATCAAGGCTATTTTGAATGCTATTTGCCTTTATTTGATGAAAGCTTTTACTATTATGATGTGAAACAATTCAAATCCTTATTGAATTATTTTGCCACAGAAACACTAAGTCGATTGACGCCCGAGCAATTGAATCGAATGATGATGATGAAACCACCTAAATTAGATGTGATCACTCTTCGGGTAAACGAAAATCGCCAGTTCTCTAAAAATAGACAAGCTTACCAAAGAACTTATGAAGTACTCAATAAGTTAACTACTCAATATCCTTTTTCAAAAGCACAGCAAAAAAATACTACAGCATATCCCGAAGCAGCTTGGGAATTGGAAGACAAGACCATTGACGTTATTGATAAATTGATGAATAGCTCTGCAAATGTTTTAGTAATTGGAAAACATGGAGTAGGAAAAAGTGCGGTTATAAAACAAGCTATACGCCGGATTACAAATCTTGGTAAAAAGACCAAAAATAAAAAAACGTTTTGGCAAATAATGCCGCAAAGAATTACTGCTTCGTCTAAGTATTTAGGAGAGTGGCAGCAAAAAGTAGAAAAGTTGATAGAAGAACTTCGTTCGGCGAATGGAATTCTTTGGGTAGTAGATGTGATTAGAATGCTTCAAACAGGAGGCCAAGGGCCAGAGGACAGTTTGGCTTCATTCATCATTAATTTTTTAAGGCAAGGTAGGTTGCAAATTATAGGTGAAGTAACTCCTCAGGAGTTAGAAAGTATGCGAAGGATGTTGCCAGGATTTATTGAGAATTTTCAATTTGTAAAAATAGAAGAACTGAATGACAAGCGCACCGCTTCTATTCTTGAAAAATTTTCTGATTATTGTGAAAAAAATCTCAAGGTAAAATTCCATCAGGATGGTATTGACTTATCTTATCGATTGTTATTGCGATATTATCCGTACGAATCATTTCCAGGGAAGGCGATAAAGTTTTTAGGAAAATGTGTAAGTGAAGCCAAGCTCAATGATTCAACGGAAGTAACTAGAGTAGACATTGTAAATAACTTTATCAATCAAACAGGCTTACCAGCTTTGTTTTTGAAAGATGAGCAATTACTAGATAAAAAAGAATTACAAGATTTTTTCGATTCAAAAATTATTGGACAACCGGCTGCGATTGATAAACTCGTTGGAGTGATCAAGATTTTTAAAGCTGGGTTGAATAATCCAGGAAAGCCAATTAATACTTTATTGTTTGCAGGACCAACGGGAGTAGGAAAAACAGCTAGCGCGAAAGCATTGGCAGATTATTTCTTTGGTAAAGGGCAAAAATTAAAACCGTTGATAAGAGTGGATATGAGTGAATTTCAACACCCAGATCAGATTTCAAGGTTTATAGGTATTGGTAAGGAGGTTGGGAAATTGGTAAAGGAGATCCGCGAACGTCCTTTCTCTGTGCTGTTGTTGGATGAAGTTGAAAAAGCACATAAATCCATTTTTGATGCATTGCTTACGGTACTAGATGAAGGAGTATTGGTTGATGCATTTGGACGGGTGACAAATTTTAGAAATACCATAATAATAATGACAACCAATCTTGGTGCAAGCAATCGGCAATCAATTGGTTTTAAAAATACAACAGATACAGAAACGGAGTACCTATCTGCTATCTCTAAATTTTTTCGTCCGGAGTTTATCAATAGAATTGACGGAGTTGTTTTTTTCCACCCACTGGGAGAAAAACAGGTTAGCAAAATAGCATTGAAAGAACTAGAAGATTTGAAGAAAAGAGAAGGATTTGTAAAACGAAATATTCAATTGACCTTTACAAAGAATATAGTTAAGCATTTGACTAAAGAAGGATTTGATGAGAAATATGGAGCAAGACCATTACAAAGGGCAATCGAACGAGAAATCGTTTCACCTTTAGCCAACTGGTTGATAGAGTTTCCGAATCTAGAAAACCAAAATTTATTGATCGATTTTAAAAAGGAATTAATAGTGACTAAGGTTTAATAAGATTGTTTTTACCAATTCATTTATTTCGCATAGAACTTAATTAAAATAGCATTGGCTGCAGTCATCCAAATCGTCATAATCGTTTTAGCTCCACTGTTATGGACTAAGCTTCTTTCTGGTCGTAAAATAGAAGCTGTTCTTAGTCCGATAGTCATGGCCTATTTAACGGGAATCCTGCTAGCAAATTTAGATATCTTCCCAATCGATACAGAATTGTCCACCACCTTTTCGCATGCTGCAATTCTCTTTGCGATTCCCCTTTTGATTTATTCAACAGATTTTAGAAAATGGATTAAAAGTACCAAAGGTATTTTGCTGAGTTTTGCTTTGATCATTTTGGCTGGACTAGCAAGTACGACTATTAATGCTTTTTTATTCAAAGATACGATTGCAAATTCATGGATGGTTTCTGGAATGCTTGCAGGCGTATATAGCGGTGGGACGCCGAATATGCAAGCGATCGGAATTGCTTTAAATGCTGGCGAAGAAATATATATTCTTTTAAATGCGGCAGATATTTTTTGTAGCGGAATCTATTTGCTGGTTTTAACCTCTTTTGCACATGCATTGCTCGGACGGTTTTTACCATCATTTAAAAAAGTGGAAAAATCAACTATAACAAAAATAGAAGATAGTATTCAAAATGATTTTGGGATTAAAGAAATTGGACAGGCGTTTTTTCTAACATTGGTAATAGTTGGTGTTGCGGTAGGGATAACGTTATTGTTGACCGGTGCTCTGGAAAATTCTAGTATAATAATTTTACTGATCACCACTTTTAGTATTGGAATTTCGTTTGTGCCTTGGGTTAATAAATTAAATGGAACTTTCGAAATGGGAGAATATGCTTTACTCATATTTTGTGTTGCGATAGGAATGCTTACTGATTTTGGTGCACTCTTGGATCAAGGTGGAAGCATTATTTATTTTACAGGAAGTGTATTGGCAATGACCATTGTTTTGCACTATCTTTTGTGTTGGCTGTTTAAAATAGATCGAGATACTGCAATGATCACATCAACAGCAGCAGTATATGGCCCCGTATTTATTGGACAAATTGCGAGTACAATAAAAAATAGAGATTTGGTTTTGCCCGGTATCGCAACAGGTTTGGTAGGCATTGCACTTGGTAATTATATGGGTTTAGCCATCGCTTATTTGCTCAAGTATTTTATGAGTTAAAAATAATTGAGAAAGCATTTTCAAAAAAACATTTTCAATAATGGATAATCAAAGAATAAATTTTCCAGAGAAAGGGCGAAGCAAAGAAGACTTGCTGGCAGAGATGCAGTCTATGCGAAGTACTGATGTCCAATGGAAAGAAGGTCGAACATTTAGTTATGTCTATTTTGCAGGAGATGATATATTGGATACAGTTAAAGAAGCTTACAATCTTTTCTTTTCTGAGAATGCTTTAAATCCTAGTGCTTTTCCAAGCTTACGCAAAATGGAAGCAGAGGTAATTGAAATGTGTGCATCTTTATTCAATGGTGATGATCAAGTGACGGGCAGTTTGACGTCGGGAGGGACCGAAAGTTTATTGATGGCAGTGAAGACCGCGAGAGAATGGTCAAAAAAACACAAACCGTCAATTTTAAAACCAGAAATAGTTATACCTGATTCTGCACATCCTGCCTTTCACAAGGCCTTTCATTATTTTGGACTTACCGCAGTTGTAGTGCCCGTTGACAAAGATTATCATGCGCAACCAGCTGCAAT
>CALIAG010000358.1 GCA_938041325.1 uncultured Saprospiraceae bacterium
GAAGAATCTTTTTGAGCGAGAAACAACAGAAGAAATAATTAAACGCATTAATAAGCTAACTCCTTCAACAGAAAGACAATGGGGTAAAATGGATGTTAGTCAAATGTTAGCTCATTGTAGTTCTTCTCTTAGGTTGGCAACAGGAGAAAGACAACCGAATAAGATATTGAAATTTTTTGGAAGGACAATTGGGACTTTTTTTAAATCAAAATACTATGAAGATAAGCCATTCAAGAAAAATTCTCCGACGACTAAAGAATCACGAATTAGTGATAAAAGAGAATTTTATGAGGAAAAAGAAATCCTAATTAAAAAAATAGTAGAATTCACAGAAGGAGAAAGTGAAAAGTATGAAAAAAATCAACATCCTTTTTTTGGGTATCTTACTTCAGAAGAATGGGGTATGGGAATGTACAAACATTTAGACCATCATCTTAGACAATTTAATGTATAAATTAAATGCGAGAGCAGAACAAAGCTACGACTACCTGTCGCTAGTTTAGTTCTACGAACTAGAAACTTCACAGCTAACAAGAAAAAATAAAAAACCATTTTAGATAACAAAAAGTAAATTGAAAGAAAATCTGCAATACGAATCTCAAACATTTGGCCTTTGGCCTCGCTTTATAAGCAAACTAATCGCAGCTTGGGTCGTAAGTTACTTTCTCGTTATTTACATTTTGACTTTCTCAGGATTGATTTTGTTCCACAACTATATAATTCTGTTTATTATGGTTCCATTGTTAATGGCAGTAACTTGGTTTGTGTGGAAAGAAATTCCGTTGAATTGGAACAATACATTGTTCGTAGATTTTAAAAATGAAAAGATTAAAATTTATCCGAGGAGATTAAATCGAAAGGAACAAGGAATACTGGATTTTGATGGAATGCAAATATCTTTTAATGAAATCAACTTTTATTCTGCAGAGGTTTATGATAGTTTTATTTTTAGCTCTTATTATTTGGTAACTGTAAATGTTAATCACAAAACAATAAAATGCATTTCTTTTAAAGAAGCAGATAAATATACCGATTTTCTAAAAATAATGAGTGAACTGGGAATACAATTGAAAGAAAACAACTCTTCTCACAAATAAGAATAAAATGTCCAAAAAACTATTATCAAATGAACTTCTAATCGGTATCGCTGCAATGATCATAAGCTTATCAACGCTATTGGTTTTTGCTTACCAAACCCACTTGATAAGAAAACAACAGTTTAGGTCTGTCTACCCACATTTAAATTTAATTCACATGAATTCAGGTTCCGCTGATTACCAATTCGTGCTTCGAAACCAAGGAATTGGACCGGCATTCATTACCGCGTTAAAAGTCAAAGAA
Source organism: uncultured Saprospiraceae bacterium (assembly GCA_938041325.1). GTDB lineage: Bacteria > Bacteroidota > Bacteroidia > Chitinophagales > Saprospiraceae > CALIAG01. Next base: position 1,342 of record CALIAG010000358.1, read on the forward strand.
CCGAATGGAAAAACGTACGATAACCTTGTACAATACATGAGACATAAAATTGCAAAAAAGGATTCTATTCGATGGAAATATTCGGACTTAAGCATCGGTGCGCTCGTCCAAGAAAAAGAAGAAGTCATTCTATTCGAACTTTTTGATGGTGAGGATTCTGTATCACCTGGTCACCAGAAAAATGCACTCCAAGCAGCCAACAAACTTCGTCAAATCCTAACCAATGATAGCTTACAAATCACTATAAGCTATAAATCCATTTACGAGGAAAGTTGGACCATCAACAACAGTTCAATGCCGATTAAAAATTAAGACCTAAAACATCTTTGTACAAAAGGAAAGAGCAGATGAAAAGTTTTCAATAGACCACAGTTGAATAGCACATTTTATAAATTTTAGAATTGATCCTACCTTCGAGTCAAACTTCAAAATATATTGTAAAACCTTGAAACTGAAAACGTTTCTCGGAAGTGTAAAATGCCTATTATATTTAGCTTTATTCCTTATTTTGCCTTATATTGCACACTAAAACAGGCATATTTATGTTTAACACCATTGAAATAAAGGATACCAAGCAAGAAATAGGACAAGTGATTAAAATTGTTCGAAAAAAGAGAAAACTAAGTCAAGTTGAAGTTGCTAAGTCTTTAGATGTTTCTAGAAATACCATCCAAAATTTAGAGTCCGGTAAAAATTTTACCATCGATACCTTATTCAAAGTTTTAAAAGAATTTGACCTTTTAGATAAAGTCTATGATGAAATATTAGAAGCTAAAAAAGAAATTGAACAAACAAAATCTTTGTATTAGATGGCTGATAACAACATCATAAATTTATGCCTTTTTGGAAAGGAAATTGGCCGAATAGGTTTTAACGAACAAGAAAACAAATCTTCTTTTCAATATAATCCTGAGTTTTTAAGGGAGTCAATTTTTTTGAATTTATTTCCTCAAACTGGAATAATAAAACGCATTCCTCAAACTCAAGTATTCAGTAAATTTAATAACGAAACATTTAAAGGACTTCCTCCGCAAATAGCCGATTCTTTACCTGATCTTTTTGGCAATCTAATTTTTAAGATTTGGTTAGAATCTAACAACAAAGTTCAAAAAGAGTTAACAATAATTGAACAACTAGCTTATATATCCAATCGAGGTATGGGTGCTTTAGAATATTTCCCAAGCAAAGAAATTCCTAAGAATACATCAATAGATCTGAATCAAATAATAGAGGTTTTAAAGTATGTTCTTGATCTAAAGCTATCAACAAAAGAAAACCATTTAAATAGTGAAGCTCTGCTAAATATTTTCAAAATTGGAACCTCAGCCGGAGGGGCTAGGCCTAAAATTCTTATCTCAAAAAATAAAAATACAGGAAAAGTGATTCCTGGTGATGTCGAATATTCAAATGAATATGACCATTATTTGATCAAGCTAGCATTGGACAATGAACCTGAATACCAAAGAGAAATTGTTGAATACTGCTACTACCTGACTGCAAAAGAAATTGGTATAACAATGATGGAATCAAGATTAATTGACGACAAACATTTTGCTACTTTAAGATTTGATCGACAAAACGGAGAAAAGCAACATGTATTAACTGCATCAGGAATCACAGGCTGGGATTTCACAAAATCAGAAAACTCAAGCTATGAAAACCTTTTTAAACTCTCCTCTTTCTTAAACATATCACATGCTCAAATAGAAGAATTGTATAAGCGAATGATTTTTAATATTATTTTTCGCAATACCGATGACCATCTGAAAAACCATTCTTTTATCTACGACAAAAACAAAGACAATTGGTCGCTTTCTCCAGCATACGATCTGACCTATTCCTTAAACCCACTAATAGATTTCAAAACTTCTAACCGAGCTCTTTCTGTAAATAATAAACGGAACAACATCAACCTTAAAGATGTATTAAGCATTGCAGATTTATTTACCATAAAAAACCCAAAGGGCATCATTAAAGAAGTTCAAAACGCAATTCAAACACTAGAAAAAAATATGAAGGATTTTGATATTCCCTTGAAAATCAACAAGAATATCATGAATAAAATTAAGCGAATACTTTAAAGAAAAAAACAAACAGAATAAGGGGTTTCTATCCAAAGTAATCATTTGGTAACTTCTGTTCTATAAAAAATAGATTAGCTTAGCCAAAGATGAACTCATCCAAGAAAAAGAAGAAGCCATTCTAATGGAGCATTAGCCCACATTGAACCATTTTCTTTTGAGAGGATTGAATCAACTAACTTTTGAATAATCCATGCTATGAAATTACAAAAAGAACTACTCCTACCCTGCGGCGCCAAACTGCAAAACCGTATTGCCAAATCCGCGATGAGTGAGAATATGTCGCCAAGACATCATGGCCCAACCAAAGCCATAATTCATGCGTACAAACGATGGGCGGAAGGCGGCTGTGGATTATCGTTTACAGGCAACATCATGATCGATCGAAAAGCCCTTGGGGAACCAGGAAATGTTATTGTTGAAGATAAACGTGATTTTGAACTGTTGCAAGAATGGGCCAATGTCGTTAAAGATACGGGCTTACATATTTGGCCGCAACTCAATCATCCCGGTCGACAAGCGATTGGAGCAATCAACAATGAAGTGGTCGCTCCATCTGCCGTTATGCTAAAGGTAAGAGGAATGTCCGCATTCTTTAAACAACCCCGGGCATTAACTGAAACAGAAATTTTAGATATCATCGAACGTTTTGGCAACACGGCTGCCATCTTTAAAGAAGCAGGATTTACCGGAGTACAAATACATGGCGCCCATGGCTATTTGGTCAGTCAGTTCTTATCTCCTTTGGTCAATCAGCGAAAAGACCGATGGGGAGGAAGCCTAGAAAATCGAACGCGATTTGCTTTGGAGGTTTATAGAAATATCCGTGCAAAAGTGGGTGATAATTTTCCAGTAGGAATCAAAATCAACTCTGCTGATTTTCAGCGTGGTGGTTTTACAGAAGAGGA
>CALIAG010000359.1 GCA_938041325.1 uncultured Saprospiraceae bacterium
GGTACTCGAGTAACACCGGAAGAGGCTAAAGAATATACTATCGAGTATGTGAAGAAGTTAGTGGAAGAAGAAATTCCAGGTGCATTTAAAACTAAAAAGAAAAAAGCAAAAGCAAAGCCGAAGGCTAAAACCAAGGCAAAATCAAAAGCTAAACCAAAGGCGAAATAGTTTTTTAGACTTATCGTTCTCAAGGTTTAATTTAAAAACCACTCCCTACTTTTCAATGAGAAGGGAGTGGTTTTTTCGTTTTATCTTTTAGTATAAAAATGAATTATTCAATCAAACCCAATTTCTTTTCTTCTAAATATCTAATAGAAATATCTGCTTGCTTTAATTCATTGTTGAGTGAAATAATAATCCTATTTACATTATCCTCTATTCCTTCGATGCTATTCAAAGCATTTTTAATTTCTTTACGAATAATCCAGTCTGAAATGAGATTTTCAAAATAGATGTTCATAAAGTGATGGAGACCATCGAGGTTATAATGTACTGGTATCTTTTTATGGCTTAAAATATCATTCAATTCACTTTCAAAATGCAGAAGCAATTCCTTGGTTGTAGATGCTATCTTTTGAGCCTTATCTATTGAAGACATTGCGAATTCTCTGTTTTGTTTCATGTCGGCATAGTAGTCATTCCATTTTCCCCAAGTATCTATGTCCATTAAAAAGGTGATCATTTTTTCCAATGAACGAATCGCTTTTGATCCAGCGATTAAACCTTCATGAATCTCTCTTTTGAGGTTGTATGTTTCTACAATTTGCTTGTTCAATTGAATGGTCAAAACACTTTTCGGAGATTTCGAAAGTTGGAGTTTGGCTTCCCATTTTTTAATCTCTTGATCCAACTTGGCTTTGATTTTTGCTTTACTATTCAACTTTTTACTGAGAATCTCTTTTTCTTTTTCCAGAAGTTTGATCGTGCTTTTGTGTTCTCCTAATTCTAGGAATGCATGCAAGTATTCTTGCCGTTCGATCTCCATTTGCTTTTCGTGATCACCAAGTATTTTTACAAACAATCCCTTAAGACTCAGTTTTTGAATCTTCTCTACATCTTCGTATTCCTTGATTAAAATGACTTCTAATTTTTGCTTAGTGACATAAGATTCAATCAATCTTTCTTCCAATAAGATTAGGTGATTTTCAACAAGCTCAAGACTTTTGTAAGCTGCAAGTGCATCTATGAGGGATTTGGGCGTTTTCATAATATAAAGATTCTAATGTCTTTAAGAGATAAGATAAAAAAACAAGAGAATGAAAAAATGTCGACCTAAGTCATTAAATATCAGCTGAACTATTTCTGCTTAGGCATAAGCGTTTCTCATGTTACTAAATGTTCGAAAATCAATCTTGCTGTATTTTCGGAAGCTTTTTGGTCGCCTAATTTTTTGTGAATAGTCGCGTAACCATCTTGAATTATTTTTCGGGTTGCTGTATCTAGAATTTTCTTCAGTTCTTTTTCCAGATTATCTAAAGAAAAGTCATTTTGGATCAACTCTCTAACCAATTCCTTTTCAACAATTAGATTTACCAAACTAATAAAATCAACTTTTACCAAGCGCTTTGCTATTTGAAAAGACAATGCATTTCCTTTGTAGCACACCACTTGAGGAACGTTAAATAATGCGGTTTCCAAAGTAGCGGTTCCCGAAGTAACCAAAGCAGCTTCTGCGTATTGCAACAGTGCATGTGTTTGGTTTTCAATAACTGGGATATTGATTTTTTCTTTTTTAAGAATGCTTTCATAAAAAGACAAAGAGATGGAAGGAGCGCCAGCAATTACAAACTGATGATTCGGAAACCGAGAAACGACTTTCAGAAAGGTGTCCAACATTTTACTGATCTCTTGTTTTCTACTTCCTGGCAAAAGAGCAACGATTGGTTTTTCGCTCAACTGATTTCTAGAAATAAAATCAACATCTTTTTCCAATCCATTGATGTATTCCATTAAGGGATGACCAACATAATCCACATCAAAATCAAAGGTTTTGTAAAACTCTTTTTCAAAAGGAAGGATGGTATAAAGACGGTCTACATGCTTTTTGATATTGTGAACCCGACCTGTGTTCCAAGCCCAGAGTTGAGGAGAGATGTAATAGTAAACTTTGATTCCTTTGCTGTGCGCCCATTTTGCAATGCGCAAATTAAATCCAGGATAATCAATTAGGATCAAAGCAGTAGGTTGGAATGCTAGAATATCTTCCTTGCAGAATTTTATATTATTGAGGATCGTAGAAATGTTTTTTGCCACTTCATAAAACCCCATAAATGCAAGATGCCGATAATGTTTTACCAAGGTCGCACCTGCGGCTTCCATCAAGTCTCCTCCCCAAGCATTAATTACCAAATTTGGATGTTGAGAATGCATTGCCTTGATCAAACCCGCTCCGTGCAAATCTCCCGATGCTTCTCCGGCAATGATATAAAACTTCATAAACTGAATTTATTCAATCAAACCAACACCATAATAAACAAACCATGCAATGCTGTAAATTACAGTTGGAAATACGACTCCACGCATTGCATCCGTGTAATATTTTTTATTGTAAATAATGAAAGGAATGAAATTTAAACTTAAAGCTATTAAGGCCAAAGTTCTTCTTCGGAAATTCATGGTCAAGCCTTCATCACTCACTATTCCAGAAGATTCAAATTGATCCCAAATTTCTAATAAAACTGCCATCCCAACAAAAGGAATAATAGCTCCAACAATAATTCCTACGAGGATTGAATTTTTGTTCATATCAAAATGATTAGATGAATACTAGGAAAAGAAACCCCAAACTATTATTAATTATTGTTTGCAAATTTCTAAACAGTCTGTTCTAAGAACTTTAGACCGTCCATAGCTTTATAATCAGTCAAGTCGTGATGCGAAGGCACGATGGAAATATAACCAGCTTCCAATGCAAATACATCACAGTCTTCTCCTTTGTCTGGATTTTCGAATGTACCTGTTAGCCAATAATATTTTCGGCCCCATGGATCCGTAGATTCTGCAAACTCTTCTACCCAACGCGCATTGGCTTGTCTACAAATCTTTATTCCTTTGATTTCTTCTCGTGGAAGGTTAGGAATATTTACGTTCAATAATTTTGTTGTGCCCAAACCTTTCTCCAATACTTCTTGGATAATCTGTTTCAGGAAAGGCATGGCATTCTCGAAATTTGCATCCTGAGCAAAATCCAATAAGGAAAAGCCAATTGAGTCGATGCCATCAAGCGAAGCCTCCATGGCTGCAGAGACGGTTCCAGAATACAAGATATTGATCGCGGCATTAGATCCATGGTTGATTCCGGATACACACAAATCTGCCGTACGACCATTTAAAACCACTGTTTTTGCCATTTTTACACAATCAACTGGTGTCCCTGAGCATTTATAGGCTTCGATCTCTCCAAAAATATCTACTTTTTCAATTCTCAATGGATCAGCCACAGTAATCGCGTGTCCTTTTGCGGATTGAGGAGAATCCGGAGCAATAACGAGGACTTCACCCAATTCACTTGCACATGCAATTAAAGCTCGGATTCCTGGAGCAGTAATTCCATCATCGTTTGTAACTAAAATAAGAGGTTTTGACATTTTGGAGATTTGGCTAAATATTAATAAAGTGCAAATTTAATCTTTATTTGAGTAAGTACTTTAAAAATGTAATTTAATTTGGGCTCCATTTACAACCAAAAAGGAGTTAGGAAATTGAATTTTCACTTAAAAATCAGCTTTAAATCCACAGTTTTGTAAAATTTAAAAGATAAGATGCTGCTAGAAAACAACAAGTGTTAAATTCTGTTTTAACTTTGTGCAAAAGCGATTTCAAAAAAGAACCAAAGGATTCATAAAATATGTCTAAAAAGGGAAAAACAGGAGTGTTGATGGTTAATCTTGGAACACCGGATGGTCCAAATAGGGGATCGGTATACCGCTATTTGAAGCAGTTTCTTCTGGATCCAAGGGTAATTGATATTAATTGGCTATTAAGAAACATCTTGGTAAGAGGAATAATTGCGCCATTTCGATCAGGCAGTTCCGCCAAATTGTATAAAATGTTATGGACGGAAGAAGGTTCGCCATTAAAGGTAAATGGTGTTGCTTTGACAAAGCAAGTAAGAGGTTTATTGAGTGATGAATTTGAGATCGAGCTGGCGATGCGCTATCAAAGTCCTTCCATGGAGAGTGCGATAGATAAGTTGATTGCTAAAAACGTTTCTAAAATAATTGTTTTACCATTATTTCCCCAATATGCGAGTGCCTCAACGGGCTCTGTGCATGAGGAAGCAATGCGATTATTGTCAAAGAAGCAAGCAATTCCAGATGTGACCTTGATCAATTCTTATTATGACTACGATAAGATGATTGATGTTTTTGTTGAAAACGCAGCTCCTTTCAAGATTGAAGATTACGATCATGTACTTTTCAGTTACCACGGTTTGCCCCAAAGACAATTGAAGAAAGCAGACAATTGTAACCATTGTTTAAAAGTTGAAAATTGCTGTAATACCATTTCCGAGAAAAATCAATTTTGCTATTCCGCGCAATGCTTTGGCACAACAAAATCCTTGGTTGAAAAGCTAGGTTTGAAAGAAGGCCAATACTCAATTTGTTTTCAATCTCGTCTTGGCAATGATCCTTGGGTTCAGCCATACACTACGGATGTTTTGAAAGAAAGAGCTGCAGCTGGTGATAAAAAATTATTGGTGTTTTGTCCAGCCTTTGTTTCTGATTGTTTAGAAACGACGATTGAAGTTTCCGTAGAATATTTGGAAGAGTTTGAAGAAATGGGAGGAGAGCAGGTGGATTTAGTGCCAAGTTTAAATGATCATCCTAAATGGGCGGAAGCAGTTAAAGATTTGATTTTACAATACAATTAAAGATTTGAGGTACGTAAAATCACAATAGATCAATTTATTTTTATCCGTCACTTAGTAAAGCAGCTTCTATCTTCGTAACTTTGATTGAATTCAGGATTTTAATTGGGCATGCTGTAACACTTAATCCAATATTTTGACCTACCAAGACATACTAAAAGATTTAAAAAAGAAAAACTACCTACCGGTCTATTGCCTACACGGTCAAGAGTCTTATTTCATTGATTTACTCACTAACTATTTTGAGACTAAAATATTAAGTGAAGGAGAAAAATCATTCAATCAAATGATTATGTACGGCAAAGATACCGATGCCAAAACATTGATTGATACTTGTAGCAGATATCCTATGATGGCACCTCGACAGGTGGTCATTTTGAAGGAAGCCCAAGACATGAAAGGGTTAGCTGATCTACAGGCCTACATGGAAAAACCCGTTCCGACCACGATTCTAGTGATATGTCATAAGTATAAAAAATTGGATGGTCGATCCAAGTTGGCAAAAACGATTGCTAAAACTGGGCTCGTTTTTGAATCAAAGAAATTATACGATAATCAAGTTCCCGACTGGATAGAAGGCTATTTGACCAAACAGGGATTCAATGTAGATCCAGGAGTCTCGATTTTAATTGCTGAATATTTGGGGACAGAGTTGTCTAAAATTGTCAATGAAGTTGAAAAATTATCTATCAACTTAAAAAAAGGAACGACTGTTACAACCAAGCATGTTCAAGAGCAAATTGGGATAAGTAAAGAGTACAATGTTTTTGAATTGCAAAATGCATTGTCCGAGAAAGATACCACAAAAGTCAATAGAATTGTTCAGCACTTTGTAGCCAACCCGAAGAAAAATCCATTGGTCATGGTAACGGGTTCTTTGTACAATTTCTTTAGTAAAGTATATGCTGCTTACTTCTTGACTGGCAAATCCGACTTAGATTTGGCGGTAGGCTTGGGAATGAAAAGACCTAAGAATGAATACGCTGCTGCCTTTCTTGTCTCTAGGTACCGCAAGGCGATGAAATTGTACAGACGCCATCAGACAGAACATGCCATTTCAATATTGAAAGAATATGACCTCAAATCAAAAGGCGTTGATAGTAATAACACTCCGCAAGGAGAATTGCTTCGGGAAATGATCTTTAAAATTTTAACCTAAATAGCTAGATTTCAAAATCTTATGCTTATAATCTAAGCATTGATTTTCTTATTGATAAAAATAATTTTTAAAAATTTGATATTGGAATTTGCATTTTTGTATTAAATGCCTTTATATTGGGCTTATAAGAAAATAAAAATGAATAATAATTTACGTACTCAAAATTGGTGGTGGCAAGACTCTTCGGGATTCCGGGTGTGGTAAGTCATTGTCTGTATGTGAAAAATTAAAAGATATATAGCGGCTTGTCGATCACTCGGCAAGCCCTTTTTTTGTTTATTTCAAAATCAAAATAATGAATTCAACGATTCATCAACAAAAGGTCAAAATAAAAGTATTCAGCAAAAAGATGCTTGCAGATACGGTAACACCGGTGAGTTGCTACCTGAAGTTAAGGGATCATTTTAGCAGCAGCGTGCTGTTGGAAAGTACTGATTTTAGAAGTATGGAAAATTGCCTTTCCTTCATCTGTCTTGATCCAATTGCTCACTTTCAAGTCAATAACAGAATCCTTTCCACGGCAGTCCCCGGAGCTGAACCAGAAATTAAAACGCTTGAAAATCCTAAAGAAGTAATTGGTTTATTCAATGAATTTATTGGTTCATTTGATGTAGAAAATGCACAAAATTATCCTGGTATCAACGGCTTTTTTGGACACACAGGTTTTGAAGCTGTTCAATATTTTGATACCATGAAGTTTGATGATTCAAAACGGAAGCAAGATATACCGGAGATAAATTACAGTTTGTATCGCTACGTTATTATGATCAATCATTTCAAAGATGAAATGCATATTGTTCAAAATTCTTTTGGGCCGGAAAGCAATTCAATCGAACGAATTGAAACTTTGTTGAAAAGTCAAAACTACGGTACTTATAAATTTGAGTTAGAAGGAAGTGAGCAAAGCAATTTGACAGATCAAGAGTTTATAGATATGGTCATAAAAGGCAAGAATCACTGCTTTCTGGGAGATGTATTTCAAATAGTTTTATCGCGGCAATTCAGTCAGAAATTCAGAGGCGATGATTTCAATGTTTACAGAGTTCTGCGTTCAATAAATCCTTCTCCATACCTTTTCTATTTTGATTACGGAAATTATAAAATATTTGGTTCTTCCCCTGAGGCACAAATGGTCATAAAAGATAGGGTAGCCAGCGTCAATCCTATAGCTGGAACCTATCGACGCACGGGTGATGATGAAGAAGATCGTCAAAGAGCACAGGCCCTATCCGTTGATCCAAAAGAAAACGCAGAGCACATCATGTTGGTTGACTTAGCTAGAAATGATTTGGGAAAACATGCGCGAGAAGTTGAAGTGATGGAATTGAAAGACATTCAGTTTTTCAGTCATGTCATTCACTTGGTTTCAAAAGTAGAAGGCAAGTTAACAGAAGGCACCAACTCCATTCAAGTTTTTGGAGACACCTTTCCCGCTGGAACTTTATCCGGCGCACCAAAATACAAAGCCATAGAATTGATTTCAGAATACGAAAACCAAAACAGAAGTTTTTACGGTGGCGCAATTGGTTATCTCGGATTCAATGGAGACATGAATCAAGCGATTGTAATCCGATCCTTTATGAGTAGTCAAAACACTTTGTATTATCAAGCAGGTGCAGGGATCGTTGCCGCGAGTGAAGAGCAAAAAGAATTGCAAGAAGTCAACAACAAGTTAGGAGCACTTACCAAGGCACTGAAAGAAGCGGAAAATATTTAATTCGAAGAACATACAGAAATAGAATATGAAAATTTTAGTCATAGATAATTACGATTCGTTTACATATAATTTGGTCCAGTACCTTATGGAAATTACTGGTGAAGAATTGGATGTTTTTCGAAATGATGAAATAACGTTAGAGGCTGTTGAAGCCTATGATGTCATTATCCTTTCACCAGGTCCTGGCTTACCAAAGGATGCAGGAATAATGCCTGCATTAATTCAAAAATACGCTTCTTCAAAATCAATCTTTGGTGTATGCTTGGGCATGCAAGCAATCGGAGAAGCATATGGCGGAGACCTCAGAAACTTAGACAAAGTTTATCATGGAATTTCGACTCCAATTGAAATTACCAAATCAACAGAACCTATTTTCGAAGACATGGAAACTGTTTTTGAAGCAGGACGCTACCATTCTTGGGTGGTCGAAAAAGACAGTTTGCCAAAAGAATTGGAAATAACTGCTGAGGATAGCAAAGGAGAAATTATGGCATTGAGCCATCAAACGTACAACTTACGTGGTGTACAATTTCATCCAGAGTCAGTCATGACACCAGCAGGAAAGCAAATCCTTAGAAACTTTCTGAATCATTCTAAATCGCTATTACAAAAAAACGAATTGGCTTCCGCTAAATAATATTATCAACATGAAAAAGATACTATCACGATTATTCGAACACCAAAAACTAGACAGAGAAGAAGCTCGAAATATTTTGGTAAACATTTCAAATAATGAATACAATGAAGCTCAAATATCGGCTTTTGTAACGGTTTATTTGATGCGGGCAATTAGTGTCGACGAATTACTTGGCTTCCGAGATGCCTTGTTGGAATTGTGCAGGCCTTTTGATGTCAATGGACAAGATACTATTGATATTGTAGGAACAGGCGGAGACGGTAAAAACACTTTTAATATTTCCACTTTATCAACTGTGGTTGTGGCAGGAGCTGGTTATAAAGTAACGAAGCATGGCAATTATGGTGTTTCATCAGCCTGCGGATCTTCTAATGTTTTAGAGCATTTAGGATATAAATTTACCAACGAATCAGATGAACTGAACAAGCAATTGGACGAAGCCAACTTGTGCTTTTTACATGCGCCTCTTTTTCATCCAGCAATGAAAGCTGTTGCACCAGTCAGAAGACAATTGGGGGTCAAAACTTTTTTCAATATGCTAGGTCCACTCGTCAATCCTTGCAAACCGAAATACCAATTGTTAGGTGTGTTTAATTTAGAATTATCCAGATTGTATCAATACATTTTTCAACAAACAAAAAGAAAAGTGACGATAGTTTATGCGATGGATGGTTATGATGAAATTTCTTTAACCGGTTCGTTTAAAGTTCGGACCAATGACGGCGAATTTTTATATAAACCAGAAGACCTGGGCAAATCAAAGTTAATCCAAAGTCAGTTGCACGGTGGAGATACTGTGCCAGAAGCTGCGAAGATATTTATGGATGTACTCAATGGCGATTGCACTCAAGCCCAATTTGATGTTGTTTGTGCGAATGCAGGCATGGCGATTCACTGTATGAAGCCAGAAACTTCAATTACAGATTGTATTGCAGAGGCGAGTGAATCTTTACTCAGTAAAAGTGCGTTAAAAACATTCAAAACACTGATCAACTAAAAACAAACTTATGGATATTTTAGAGAAGATAGTTGCCTATAAAAAGTCGGAAGTAGCAGATCGCAAAGAATTGTATCCAACCAAACTTTTGGAGAAAAGTATTTATTTCGAAACAAAACCAGTTTCGCTTAAAAAATATTTGACACGAAAAGATAAATCTGGAATCATTGCTGAGTTTAAAAGGAAATCTCCTTCTAAAGGCATGATCAATGGCCATGCGAAAGTGGAAACAGTTTCCATTGGGTATATGCAAGCAGGAGCATCTGCATTATCGATTCTAACAGATGAACATTTTTTTGGTGGTAAAAATACTGACTTGACAGAAGCTCGGAAATACAATTTTTGTCCGATTCTTAGGAAGGAGTTTATTATCGATGAGTATCAAATCATAGAAGCCAAAGCAATTGGAGCGGATGCGATCTTATTAATAGCGGAATGTTTGACCAAAGAAGAAGTTTCAAAATTAGCTGCTTTCGCAAAAGGCCTTGGATTGGAAGTTTTAATGGAGATTCACAGTTCTGATCAGCTGGGCAAATGCAACCCTAATTTAGATATCATCGGTGTAAATAATAGAGATTTAAAAACCTTTGAAGTGAGCATTCAGAATTCAATTGAATTATTTCCTTTGATTCCGAATGATTTTGTGAAAATATCAGAAAGTGGAATTAGTAACCCAGAGGCAGTTGTAGAGTTAAGTCTAGTTGGTTTTCAAGGATTTCTAATCGGAGAAAGATTTATGAAAGAGGCCAATCCACATTTTGCTTGTGGAGAGTTTATCACCGAGGTAGAGCGTTTGAAAAAAGAATTGGTTGCGAAATGATAGACTTGAAAATAAAGGTTTGTGGAATGAGAGACGGT
>CALIAG010000360.1 GCA_938041325.1 uncultured Saprospiraceae bacterium
CTTCGTAGGTCCTGAATGGGGTAGTAGTTCTGATGGTAAGAACAAAGTCAGGATTATAATTTTCTTCTTCTTTTAAGTAATTTATAGCATGTTGAAAAACCGGTCGATCAGGTACATGATCTAAAGCCAACTCTGCTGGCCTTTTAAATGGGACTTCCGCTCCAAAGGATTTGGCTAGAGAAATAATTTCATCATCATCACTGGAAATCACTAAGCGATCAATATATTTTGATTTTTTCGCCTCTTCTATTGCATAGTATATCAGTGGCTTTCCAGCTAAAGGTTTGATATTCTTTTTTGGTACACCCTTACTGCCTCCACGAGCAGGAATAATTGCTAAGATTTTTGACATCAATTACAAAGTTGTATTTTAAATAGTCTAGCCTATTGCCGTTCTTAATTAGGTTGATTTAGAGTATCGGCTTCAACCGATTTTTAGATCAGATTCTTTAGTTCATGGCAATATTTGACTCTAAGACTCTTTTTATAACGGAATCTTGAAACTAATGGTGCAAATATACTTATTAAAAAAAGTCATTTTATAAGCTATCTTCACTTTCAATATGAAAATTCTCTTCATTTCACACTACTCTGAATTGCTCGGCGCCAATCGTTCCTTGCTTGGTCTGGTTGAAGGTTTGATTGCAAAAGGAGAAGATTGCACGATACTTTGTCGCAAATCAGGGGATTTTACTGCAGTTTTAGAAGAGAAAATGATAAAGCACAAGGTTATTCCTTTTCAAAATTGGGCGGATACCTTTTTGTTCCCCGGCTTTTGGTTATTGCCTCTAAAACACTTGAGGAATAAGCAATTAATGCCTCAGCTTAAAGCTTTTGTTGAAGGAGTGCAACCGGATATTATACATACCAATAGTTCGGTGGCTCCTGTTGGGGCTTATTTGAGTGAAGAATTGAACATTCCGCATGTTTGGCATATTCGGGAGTTTGGAAAATTGCATTACAATATGCGGTTTTTTCCTTCACACGATAATATGATCCAATGGATGAAAAAAGCGACCAAAGTTATTACCATTTCAAAAGCGATCCAGAAAGAAGTTATTCGAGACCATTTTGATCAATGGGAATTGGTTTATAATGGTGTTTTGTCTAAGGAAAAAGTTTTGAAACTGCAGAAGCAAAAAGAGGTGCTAAGACAAAAAAATTCCCCGTTTCGATTTTTAAACATTGGAATGATTCATCCAAAGAAAAATCAAATGGAAGCACTCATAGCATTTCATAAATTGCTTGAAAAAGAGGAAAATATTGAATTGCATTTTGTTGGCTCAGGAAGGAAGGTTTACACCCAGCAATTGAAATCTTATATTGCTCAAAATGCGTTGGACGATAAAGTGATTTTCCACGGCTTTGTAAAAAAACCGGAATCTATTTATTTAGAGTCGGACGCTTTGGTGATGTGCGCTAAGTACGAGGGGATGGGGAGAGTAACTGCAGAGGCGATGGCTTACGCCAAACCAGTCATTGGTTATAATAGTGGAGCAACTCCAGAGTTAGTGGATCATGAGTCAACTGGTTTGATTTACAATAGTCCTTCGGAGTTGATAGAGAGAATGGAGTATTTGGTGAAAAATAAAGAGAAAGCAAAAGAGATGGGCTTACGCGGAAGGGAGAAAGCCTTGGCGGAATTTACAGTTGATAGTTATGTGAACAATGTTTATAAAATTTACAAAGAGATCTTAAGCGATTCTTAAACTTTCCTTTTATCAATCCAATTGAGTCCTTATAAACTGAATTCCTTGGTAAGGATCAACGTCTCCACATTCTATTAGTGCAAATAGTTCTTTATTGGGTTTTATAATAATGTCTGAATAAGCGGATGGACCTCTAAATAAAACTTTGCTTCTTTCCCAGTTCTCTCCAAGATTCTCGCTGGTTCTCAAAGTTAAGTTTTCTCGGCCCCATAAATTGTCTGGGCTGCAATAATAATGAGTAATCGCTTTGCCATCATGTTCTACAGCGATTAAGTTGGCTAAGCAAATGGATCCGTCTAATTCATCATCAAAATGGAGTTTTTCAAAATTTACTCCACCATCAGCACTTGTCGCGATGCGCCGATATTTTTCATGAGGTAAATCATTTCGCATATTAATTTGAATATCGCCATTGGGTAACTCAATTAACTCTGCTTCGTTATTGCCTCCAGGTCGGATCGTTTTTCCTATTTGCCAAGTATCTCCAAAATCATCAGAGTAAATGGTATGAACAAAATTAGTAGTAGAACCAACTTCTCCATGATAAGCAGGGATTAGGATTCTGTCTTTATATTGTTCTTGCTTTAATTGAATCGCACCGGTATATCCCAAACCATAATATGTCCAGTTCTTTTCTTTCACGTTGGAAGTAATTTCTTTTGCGGCTGACCAACTTTTTCCTTCGTCTTCACTATACATCACATATACACGCCGTGTACCTTCAGCTTTTCCAGCATAAATATCCTGGAAATGATCAATCCCCAATTGACCAATTCCTAGCAATATTATTCTCCCAGATTGCTGATCGATGATTGGTGTAGGGTAGCTGCAAGTATTCCCTCCATCTTCCCAAATTACTTCTAATGGAGACCAAGTCAGCCCTTTATCCGTTGATCTTTTTAAAACCAAATCAACATCTCCATTGTCTTGACAAGAGTTTTGTCTCCCTTCTGCAAAAGCCAATAAATCACCAGAAGGGGTTTCTAATAATGCCGGAATTCTAAAACAATTATAACCTGCTTCCCCACGAGCAAAAAGGAAATCCAATTCTGGAAAATCACTATACTGGCCTTTGAATTTCCAATCGTAAATTTTTATCCCATTTCGCCAAGGTCTCAATCCTATGTTTCCCTGAAATGGGTAAGTAAGTTGTTTTATATTAATGGTTGCGATTCGTTTTTGATCAATGGAAAAAGTAAGTGAGTCTGAAACTCTGGTAACTTTAAATTCGAAAATATTTCCAGGTGTAATAAAAGCTTCGGTTTTATCAAAGTAAAGTAGAGAATCAAGCGCAGGGCTGTATAAGAAAAAACGATTCGCTTTGTCTTCTTCTTTTGAATTAGAATCAAAACCGAAATGGTTGTGGAAAAACAAAAGCAATGCTGTTGTTTTTCCAATGGTATCCAAACTCATGTTAATGGACATTTCGAAATCCGCATCTTCAACGTATTTGTCAACATACAATACAGGTCCTTTTCCACTTTTCTCAATGAATCCATTTCCTTGAATCCAATCTCCATCGAGTGCATTGGTGTTTAATTGTTGTCCGTTTTCTATAATTGTTAAATCACGTAGCTTAACTTGCGCCTCATTGGTTGCATCTGGTTGACAAGCCCACAAGGAGAAAAGAGGGATTAAAAGTGCCAGCATTTTCAAAGTATCAATTATTTTAAAGACAAGATTTTTGACCATATGAATTTATTTTTCAATTCGAAGATATTAAAAAATGCGTGCTCTATAAGGAGTCTTGCTTTTTTAATGGTTTTCTTATTGAATGGAATAGAGGTGTTTAGTCAAAGTGAAAACGTGTTTAAATGGGAAGAGAAATTTCCGTCTTCTTCCTTGAATGTTGGAACAAAAGAATTAGAGTTGGGCGGGACTTTTAATGGATTGATTGGAGATGATCTTTACATTATGGGCGGATCCAATTTTCCGGAAAAGCCATTTTGGGAAGGTGGGGGAAAATCTTGGTATTCAGATATCTACAGAATCTCTTTAAATTCTGAATCTAAAACATCTTGGGTAAAAGTTGATTTGAAATTGCCAAAAGCATTGGCCAATGGCTATGCCTTTACTACATCCTATGGCATTGTTCTGACAGGTGGAGCTAAAGGAACTGATGTGAGCGATGAAACTTGGTTGTTGAAAAAAGAATCTGGAAAAGAAGTTTTGCAAAAAATGCCAGCAATGCCCTTCCCTTTGGTTTTGCATTCCGGTACACAAATTGGCAATAAAATTTTTGTTTTTGGAGGGACGCAGTCTTTGACAAATATCGAAGGTAGCCGCGAATTAATTAGCTTGGATTTGGATGCTTTTTATAAAGATGAAAATTTAAAATGGGAAAGACATACTAGCCTTCCCGGCCCCGGACGCTTACTGCCTGTGATGGTTGCACAAAACGATGGTTCAGGTAATCAGCTTTTTATCGCCAGTGGACAAGAACCAAGAACAGGATTTCTCAACAACTATTTATTGGATGCGTATAAATATTTACCAAAAGAAAAAGAATGGAAAAAGTTACAAGACATTCGTTTTAGCAATGAAAAAGAAGCGCATCCTTTATTTGGAGGAATCGCCGTAGCGAAAGGAAGTTCAGATGTTTTTGTGTTTGGAGGAGTAACTGGCGATTATAATTTAAAATTGGAGGACTTGAGTTTGCAAAAAGCATCAACTGACGAGCCTTCAATATTGGATTCTCTTACCCAATTGCAAAATGAGATTTACAATACGCATCCGGGGTTTTCTAAAAATATTGTAAGATATAATACGGTAACAGATACCTGGACCGTTGTAGGGACGCTTCCGTTTCAAACTAAAATTACGACTCAAGCTATTTCTTATAAAAACAAAGTCTTGTTACCAATGGGAGAAATAAGCCCTGGTGTTCGTTCCAGTCAATTGTTTGAAGGAACCTTGGTTTTGCAAGAAAAGCCATTCTCAATATTAAACTATATTGTATTGGCCTTGTACTCTCTTTTGTTGATCGCTGTTGGAAGGTATTTTTATAAAAAGCAAAATAGCACAGAAGATTATTTTAAAGCGGGAAATAGAATTCCTTGGTGGGCAGCAGCAATCAGCTTATTCGGGACTTCTCTAAGTGCTATTACATTTATGGCCGTGCCCGCAAAAACGTTTAGTTCGAACTGGGCTTATTTGGTTTTAAGTTTAGTTGTAATTCTTATTCCTTTCATTGTAAATAATTTATTTATTCCGTTTTATAAAAAACTGAACATTACTTCTGCCTATGAATATTTAGAACTTAGGTTTAATTTACTAACCCGTTTAATCGGATCATTTTCCTTTATCGTTTTTCAATTGGGAAGGGTAGGAGTGATCTTATATCTACCAGCAATTGCCATTAATGTTACCACCGGAATTGATATCTACTTTTGTATTTTATTAATGGGAATTGTCAGTGTGATTTATACCATGATGGGTGGAATTGAAGCCGTTATTTGGACGGATGTTTTGCAAGTAATTATCATGATGGGTGGAGCTTTAATGTGTTTGGGTTTATTATTTAGCAAAACGAACGGTGTTGAAGAGTTGATAAAAATCGGTCAATCAAATGAGAAATTTGAAATATTCAATATGGCCTTTGATATAAAACAACCTACTTTTTGGATCGTTTTCATTGGTGGTTTTTTTACCCATCTAATTACTTTCAGCACGGACCAAACAATGGTGCAAAGATATCTGAGTACAAAGAATGTCGCAGAAGCAAAAAAGAGTTTGTGGTTAAATGTTCTAGTTAGTATTCCCGCGATCTTTTTGTTTTTTATATTAGGAACAGCACTCTATTTGTTTTACAAACAAAATCCTACGTTGCTGCAACCCGGCTTCCAATCTTTTGATTCCATATTTCCTTGGTATATTATAAACGAGTTGCCTAATGGGGTTTCTGGCCTTCTTATCGCTGGAATCTTTTCCGCAGCGATGTCTAGTTTAAGCTCAAGCATGAATTCCGCAGCGACAGCTATTTCAATCGATTTTATTCCCTTGATGACAAAGAAAGAAACAAGCTTGAAAAATGCACGTTGGATTACATTAGTTTTTGGATTGTTAGGATCAGCGTTTGCAATACTGCTAGCAAGTACTGGAGTAAAATCTCTTTGGGATGTTTTCATTCAAATCATAGGATTGATTACAGGAGGCTTAGGTGGCATATTTTTATTAGGAATTATTTCGACACGAGCCAATGGAGTAGGAGCAGTTGTTGGCCTCATAGGTTCTGGGATTATTCAGTATTTCGTAGCAAAAAATGGAATGGTTCATTTGCTCCTTTATTCAGCAATAGGCTTTATATCTTGTATGGTCATTGCGTATATAACTTCTGTACTCCTTCATGAAAAAGATAAAGATTTGACAGGACTCACGATATTTACATAATTATAAACCAAGAAGAGGGACGAAACTATTAAACTTAATTAGTTTTGCATTTTAGGGTCATATCTTAGCAGAATAGTAGGTAAGAAAAGCTGATAAAGGGATAGTGGCTGAAAATAAGTTGAGAAGGCAAAAAGGACTTTAAATATTGGGGGCCCTTCATTTCTAAATTTTAGGCGATTTTCTGAATAAGCAGAAATCCCCTCTTGGGTTGGGAGACCCACCCTCAACCGCCACCGCCGCCGA
>CALIAG010000361.1 GCA_938041325.1 uncultured Saprospiraceae bacterium
CAATGGAACTGTTTATGATCAATTCGATCCAGATGGTACAGAAACGATTGTTGGCGGTGCTTTCAATGGATGTGATTCTATCATTACTGTTGATCTTACTTTTAATAATGCTGTTGAAAATGATATTGACGATGTGTTCTGCGCGGATACAAACGTAAGTGTCAATGGAACCATTTACAATCAAGCGAATCCCGACGGAACGGAAACTATCATTGGCGGATCTTATACCGGTTGTGATTCTATTATCAATGTTGATTTAACGTTCAACATTCCTGCGACCAATCTTATTGATAATGCGCTGTGCTTCGGTCAAACACTTACCGTCAATGGAACTGTTTACGATCAAACTGATCCGGATGGAACTGAAACAGTAATCGGAGGTGCGTTCAACGGCTGTGATTCTATTATTACTGTTGATCTTACTTTCTCAAATGCTGTACAATCCAATGTTGACCAAACAATTTGTCAAGAAGATGTGGTTATGGTAAATGGGAATCCATATGGATTTTTGAACCCTACTGGAACCGAGACCTTTGTCAACGGTAGCTTTAATGGATGTGATAGTATTATCAATGTTGACTTGTCATTCTTTGAACCCATTTCTGCTTCCATAGTAACGGATCAAATAATTTGTAACGGAGCAGCAGCAAGTGTTACTTTTAATATGGATGGTTCGACTTTATATGATGTTGAATATACTGATGGGATAAACAACTATTCTTTAACTGATATTCTAGATGGGCATACCATAAATATCAACCCATTAAATGATGTTACCATTACCATTACAAATATCTCCTCAGCCGGAGTGACATGCGATCCTATTTTGCAAAATGCTTCCAGTAGCATTGAGGTAACTCAATTGGCTGCAGATGCTGAAATCGTAAGTGACTTCCAAGGATTTGGAGTAAGTTGCGAAGGAAGTGTTGATGGCTCAGCGACTATAGCATTAACAAATGGATTAGGAACTGGTGTACTCAATTACAGTTGGTCTAATGGCTCAAGTGATCAAGAAATTAGTAACGTAGGTGCAGGTATGTATACTGCCACAATTACAGATAGCAATGGATGTTTCGCAATAGATTCTGTATTAATCACTGAGCCGGATGGATTCGAATTCTTTTTAGAAGACAATGATGTAAGTTGTTTTGGTGAAAATGACGGGATGATATTGGTAGATAGTATTGATGGTGGCAATGGTCCTTTCCTTTATTCTATTAATCAAAATGTTTTCACGCCTTCTCCGCTTTTTACAAACCTTACTTCCGGACAATATGATGTTGTTGTTCAAGATGCCAATGGTTGTGAAGATGAAACCACTTTAGTTGTAGGAACCCCTTCCGAGTTACAAGTAGAATTAGGCGATGATATTACCATTTCTCTTGGTGAGAGTATTTTATTGGATGCCCAAATTAATATTTTGGAAGAGTTGTTAGAAAGTAATACATGGGCAGCATCACCTTATATAACTTGTGATACTTGTCTTTCCCAATATGTAACCCCATTGGCAACAACTGCCTTTTCGATACAAGTCCAAGATTCTTCAGGATGTGCAGATCAGGATTTGATCAATGTACTAGTAGATAGCAATAGAGATATTTTTGTTCCAACTGCCTTTTCTCCTAATAATGACAATGTCAATGATATTTTAGTAGTCTACGCCGATCAGAGTGTGGTAGAAATCAAAGAATTTAGAATATTTGATCGCTGGGGCGAAATGGTATTTATGGATGCTAATTTCCAACCGAATAATCCGAGTAACGGTTGGGATGGAAAATTGAAAGGGAAAGATTTACAACCTGCAGTTTTTGTGTATTGGCTTGAAATCGAATTTATAGATGGAGCAGTAGAGATCTTCAAAGGAGACATTACTTTGATGAGGTAAATTCTAAAATATCTTTGCAAAGCGCATTTTGCTCTTAAACCTGTCTGATAAAAAATCAGACAGGTTTTTTATTTTCTTTAGCTTTGCAGATCATGTTAAAAATTGCTTACTCCCCTATTTACAAATACCAACTTCCGGAAGGCCATCGCTTTCCTATGATAAAATATGAATTGATTCCAGAGCAGCTCCTTTATGAAGGGACAATAAGTCAAGAAAATATTTTTCACCCAGAACCTCTTTCTGATGACATTATTTTGTTGACCCATGACAAAACTTATTGGGAGCGTTTGAAAAGCTTGGATTTGGATAGGAAAGAGATACGCAATATTGGTTTTCCTTTGCGAGAAGATTTGGTGTATCGTGGGACGCATATCGCGCATGGTACTTTAAAGTGCGCCGAATATGCTTTTGAATATGGTGTTGCAATGAACATCGCTGGAGGCACACATCATTCATTCAGAGATCGTGGAGAAGGATTTTGTTTATTAAATGACATAGCCATAGCAGCAAATTATTTACTTGCAAAAAAACGGGTGAAGAAAATTCTGGTTGTGGATTTGGATGTGCATCAAGGAAATGGGACTGCAAAGATTTTTGAGAATGAGCCCAGAGTATTCACCTTTAGCATGCATGGAGAAAGGAATTATCCGACCAGAAAAGAAAAGTCGGATTTAGATATCGGTTTACCCGACAAAACAGGAGATGAATTTTACCTTAAAACATTGATGGAGACTTTACCTGATTTAATTCGGAATCAACAACCTGAAATTGTCTTTTATCTTTCTGGTGTAGATGTTCTTGAAAGTGATAAATTAGGCCGATTAAGTCTGAGTTTACAAGGCTGCAAGGAACGGGATAGATTTGTTTTTATGACCTGCAAAACCCTAGGAATTCCGGTTGCAGTGAGTATGGGAGGTGGTTATTCTGAGCAAATTGCAACCATCGTAAATGCTCATTCCAATACTTTCAGGGTCGCTACGGAAGTTTTTTTTTAAAATAGGTGGTCAAAAGTCTGCTTTTCGAGGCCTTTTTTCAATTTAAGCCCAAAAATTCCTTTTAACTTCTATTAAATAAGTATATCTTTGCCGAGCATTTTTAGAAAGTTATTTTAATATGGATGCTTTACCGCGCTTTTTAATACCAGTCAAAGGATTGGGGAATGAAATACACGAATTTGACTTTCAAGTTGACAATGAGTTCTTTTCAAATTTTGAAGAGTCTCCCATCAAAAAAGGTCAATTTTCTGTGAAAATGACATTCGACAAGCGTCCGGATATGATTGTTTTAGGCTTCGATTTTGAAGGAAGTATACAGACCGAATGTGACCGTTGTCTGGAGGAAATGAAGTTTCCAATAGAAGGTCAGCATAATTTACTTGTAAAATATGCAACTGAGGATCAGCCAGAAGAGGCAGATATAGTATACATTGGTCTTGAAACTCAGCAAATTAATGTCGCAAAATATATTTACGAATATATTTGTCTTGATATCCCGATGATTAAAACACATGATTCGGCAATTGATGTTCAAGAATGTGACCCAGAGATGCTTAAGTACTTAGACCAAAATTCAGAACCCGAAGAAAAAAGCGAAAACACGATCTGGGATGCTTTAAAAGATTTAGAATAATAGATTAGCTTGAAATAATTCAGGCAACAAAAATAAAAAATAGGATAAATGGCACATCCAAAGAGTAAAATTTCCAAGCAGAGAAAAAGAAAACGTAGAACTCATAAAGTAGCAGCTATTCCACAAATCGCTAAATGTCCTACGACTGGCGAACCACACCTTTATCACAGAGCATATTGGCTAGACGGTAGTATGTACTATAAGGGGCAGGTTGTTATACAAGCTGACGAAGATCTAGATTAGATTTCATTTCTTTTCAGAAATCGAAAAGCCCCCATCACTTAAAAAGAGATGTTGAGGGCTTTTTGTGTTTTATATATGTCTAAGTCCTTTCCAAATTTCTTATTCCTAAAACACTTTTACCATTATGAAAAAAATAATTATCACAGATAAAGCGCCTGCACCTGTAGGGCCTTATAACCAAGCGATCTTACACAACGGAACTCTCTTTGCTTCCGGGCAAATTGCAATCAATCCTGAAAATGGAGAATTGGTAACGGATTCAATAGAAGCTGAAACGCATCAAGTAATGAAAAACGTTTCTGCTATTTTAGCTGCAGCGGGTTTGACCTTCGAAGATGTCATTAAATGCTCTGTATTCGTTGCAGACATGAACATGTACAGCAGAATCAATGAAGTCTATGCTACTTATTTCAACGATGATACTGCACCGGCAAGAGAACTCGTAGAAGTAGCTAACCTTCCTAAATTTGTAAATATAGAAATCTCTGTCATTGCGGCAGCAGAATAAAATGTCAACTATGGAAAAGAGAAAACAAGTTTTATCTTGTATACAACCGACTGGCGATATTCACTATGGAAATTATTTTGGTGCCGTTAAGAATTGGGTCCAACTCCAGGAAAAATACGATTGCGTTTACGGCGTTGTAGATTATCACGCGATGACCGCTCCGTATACTCCTAAAAAATTAAGAGAAAATACCTGGGAATTAATTTTCAATTTAATCGCTGTAGGTGTTGAGCCAAGTAATTTATTCATTCAATCTCTTGTTCCAGAGCATGCTGAATTGTGTTGGATTTTTAATTGCTTTACAAGCTACGGCCAATTGAGCAGAATGACTCAATTCAAAGACAAAAGTAAAAATCAAAGTTCTTCTGATGATTCGTTCATTTCTGCGGGCTTACTGGATTATCCAGTTTTGCAAGCAGCTGATATTCTTATTTATAAAGCGGACTATGTCCCTGTAGGAAAAGACCAAGAGCAACATCTTGAATTGTCGCGAAATATCGCACAACGATTCAACAATCAAGTTGGTCAGGAATATTTCGTTTTACCCGAAACCTTGTATACCGAAACACCTAAGATTGCTTCGACTGCAGACCCTACTAGAAAAATGAGTAAAAGCGCAGGCGAGAAACATTACATCAGCTTGTTTAAAGACGATGAAACTCGTATTCGCAAAAAAATACGTTCGGCAGTAACAGACACTGGTGAAAATAAAGAAGGAGAGATGAGTGCAGGCATTCAAAATCTATTCACCTTATTAAAGGCTTCAGAAAAAATAACAGAACACAATCAATTGATGGACGGTTATAATTCTGGAACTTTGAAATATTCAGAATTGAAAGAGGCTGTGGCTGAAGCCTTAGTTGAATTGAGTGCAAGTTTTAAAGTAAAAAAGGAGGAACTTCTAGCCAATAAAAAAGAAGTTAAAAATCAAATTAAAGCTTCTTCTGCTGAGATTCGCAAAGCAGCACAAACTACAGTGAAAGAAGTAAAGGATTTGTGTGGTATTATGAACGTCCGTTTTTAAGAGATTTAATACGAAAAAAATGAAAATCATTTGCATCGGAAGGAATTATGCGGATCACGCAAAAGAGCTGAACAATAAGGTTCCCACAGAACCTTTGGTATTCATGAAACCTTCCTCTGCCCTACTCGTGAACGATAATCCTTTTTTCTATCCTGAATTCACAACGAACTTGCATTACGAAGCAGAGATTGTTTTGAAGATTTGTAAAAATGGTAAACATGTTCAACTCAAGAACGCCCGAAATTACTATAAGGAAATCGGAATTGGGATAGATTTTACAGCAAGAGATTTACAAGCAACATTGAAAGAAAAAGGCCATCCTTGGGAAAAAGCAAAAGCTTTTGATGGCTCAGCAGTACTCGGAAAGTTAATATCTATTGAAAACGTGGACTTGGAAGAAATTCACTTCAAATTAACGAAAAATGGAGAAAT
>CALIAG010000362.1 GCA_938041325.1 uncultured Saprospiraceae bacterium
AATCGGCCATGAAATGTCAAATTGTGAGATCCAGGAAAACTGTGACCAAAACTGATCGGATAGATTTGCGAAGTTAGGGTTGGCGACGTAGTAAATGAAATAGAAAAAGGAGATAACGCCAACAGGAACAATAGAAGTCAAGACCTTCCGCATCTTTGATGGACTTAAGGCTGCTGGCAGGGGTGCGTCTTTAACTAAATCAGCAGTTTGAAAAGGCGTGTTTATAGTATTGCAAATGGTTAAGAAAAAAGCTTGGTAAAGTGAATTCAACTTATGTTGGTGTACAAAACCTACCATAGCTATAAATGAACTCAAGTAGACAAAAATACTTAGCAAAGAATTGTTTATCATTATTAAAATAGCAGAAAGGACTGTTGTGATAGTAGTGAATATAACAACACGGGAATTCCAACTGTCTCGAAACTCCTCTCTCAATGTAGGTATGACCAATAAAGTGAACAGCACTATATTGAGTCCTAGTTTTTCTTGCCAAAATAGACTTACAAAAGCCAAAGCAAGAATTAGCATTTTTAATATTCTGAAGTTACTGGCATTCATAGCAAACAATTTTTATTATGAAATAATTTGAGTTTAAATTTTTGAAGCTTCTTTTGAAAAAGACAAAAGGGTGAAATAGGCGATCAGCATGAATATCGATATGATAAATCCAAGCCCAATTGTGTATCCTGTTGCTGCAGGGTTCATGATATTGCTGACGACATCTAGTACCAATGCATAGGGATGAACCAAAATGTCCCAGGTGTTCCACCTCAATACACGGCCTAGGTATATGCCGATGCCGCATAGCAGTATTGATCCAATGCTAAAGAGCACTCCGAATGTTCTGCTTTTATGTTCTTCTACAAATTTTTGTACCTCGAATAAAGAGGCTAGACCAAGCAATAAGCCCGTCCAAGCAAAAGAAATAAGAATCATCATATCAAACCAAAATGGAACTGGTGGACGATGTCTCAAATGCAATAAATCTGTAAGTATGTATGGCGCATTTGGGAAAAAGACCAACCAACTCAATACAAGCGTACTTAAGATTATTTTGCTTTTATTGCTTTCCCAAGAAGGTTTAATGAGTAGCGCAATCCAGTAAGGAACCCAAGCCAAAAATAGATTCCAAATCAAGAACAAAAAGGTACTGCAACTCTTAAGTTGCTTTAAGTCATTTAGGTTTTGAAGAGCGTAACTATCTATTTGCTGAAAGGACAGTCGAATGCCTATAAGCGAGCAACAAAACACTGAACTCAATAGGAGCAAGAGGAAGAGTTTGGTTTGTCTTGATTTAATGAAAAGTGATTTTATTGTATCAATCATTTTTAGAATTTTAATCAGTTTATGGAAAGTAAAAAAGGGCTATTTATACGGGCTGCGAGCCAATCGTATAAATGCCCGGGAAACTTGGTTTGATTTAGTTTGTCTTTTGAAATTCGATTTAGTGCTTGATAATATGGGGGCGACCATCTTAGTAATCCGGGGATTATTAAGTAAGGAACTTTCCCTGCAGTTTTTAAAATTTTATATAAAGTAGTTGATGGTTTCAATTCAAAATCGGCTACAAACCTTGGAGTCAAAAACCCAGCTGCAAGCGATTGTGCAACAATAGGAACGGTGAATGGTGCGCTAAAAAGCGCCTTGCTGATTTCGCTTGCTTGTTCTCCAACAAACAAATCATCTCCTGAAAGCATCGCATTGAAATAGTCGTTAAATGCTTCAATATTCTCTGGGTATTCTTCTTGTGAAATACCCATTAAAAGCGCCATTTTTTTAGACTCTTCAAAATATTGTTCCTTTTCACTTTTGCTTAATTTCCTGCAGCAAGTTTCAAACACAACTAAACCTGTATCAATGATTGTTGCTAGAACCCAGAGCAATAATTTAGGATCATTGGCGCAAAAGGTAATTTGATTTCCTTCATAATTGAGGTATTTTCCTCGAATCATGGAATGAATATGATGGAGTTTTAATGCAGAAGTTTTTGCTTGATTTGTACTACCAAAAAAAATATGGATCATAGAGGTCAAGGTTCGAAAAGCTCTTCCAACAAAATCATTTTTGAATTTGCTGTATTGACCAACGCCCTGTGCAATCGCGGGGTGAGCGATTTGGAGCAGTAACGCACGGTGACTTCCTAGCAATAAGCAAGGTTCTTTGAAAACTGTCCATATCATGCTTTCCGGACCAAAGAAACCTTTGGTCAGATTTGGATGAGCTGAGTCGAGTTTAGATATCAGCGCCAAATATTTTTGTTTTCTAATGCGATTGTCTTCTCGGGTTTCCGGAGAAATAGATTTGTTGAAATGAGCCAAATATTTTTGCATGAGATGTTTTTTTATTTTTTTTGAGAAAGTACTGCCGGTAAAACCGGCAGTAGACTCTACAAACAGAAAGGTGCCTCCTTGGCAAATTCTTCTTTGTAAACAAATTTTCTCAATAGTATCGTTGGTTCATTTAATAGAAACTGAAAGTTCCATTTGCTGAAATTGCGGCTGTTTTTACCCGCATTGAATTCCCTCCAATAGCTGCTCCAATATTCTGGAACCATGATGCATCCGATCAATGCGGAAATCAAACAGTAGAGCGATTTTTTGCCATTTCCCAGTAGGAAGAATTGCATTTTCAACTCTCCTAATACTGTGGTTTTGTAACCGAATAAGACATGCATAATGTCATGGTCTTCAAACTTAGGCATCAGCTCCAGTTTTTCTCTTTTTAAAAATTGGTATAAATCATTGCCTAAACTTTTTTGGGGATATTTTGCCAGTCTTTTCAAGTTGGTTTTCCATGGGATGACCTTTTGTTTGAAAAATTTTCCGTAAACAGGTTTTGTTTTTTCTACCAAGAAAATGATGAACCGGTCTCTGTGTTTTATTAGATTGCTCATGATTTGTTCAATTTGGTTTGAATGTTTTTAAAACGGCTTAGAAAAGAAGGTTGGCATTAGACAATAGGAAGTCAGAACTTTCGGTAAATACTTTTATCAATGAATCAAACGGTTGACCTATCTGATATAATACTATTTGTATTGCTGTAATAAAGCCTATGACGAAAACGGGATTTGGGAATCCTTCATGCCACCACAATTTTCTGAATAGATCTTTTTCTGGAGCAGATTCACTGTACTGTTCCCATAGAGAAATAGTTTGTTTTAAATTGAAT
Organism: uncultured Saprospiraceae bacterium; assembly: GCA_938041325.1. Lineage (GTDB taxonomy): Bacteria > Bacteroidota > Bacteroidia > Chitinophagales > Saprospiraceae > CALIAG01. Next base: position 3,169 of record CALIAG010000362.1, read on the forward strand.
AAATTATGTTGTTTGATTTGTCTGAGGTTATATAGCAATGCGGGCAGTGGTGCGAAAAGTGGGAAAGCTAAAAAGGGCAAAAGCACACCTCCGTAAATTGTCATAATGGAAATAAAATGGACGAATAGTACAGCGTATAAGCCAAGTCCAATGAGCATTCCATATGGCAATATCATATTGACAACAGCTGGTAATTTTTCTTTGAACAATCGGGATAACCAATAAGAAACGTATGCCAATACAATGTAAGTAATCAGGGTAGGGGAGTAATCAAGAGCAAAGGGTTTTATGTCATTTTGAAAATTATAAATAAAAAAACTTCCTAGTATCGGTGCAATGCCCATGAATAATATTTCAGGGAATTCCCATTTGTACTTCCATTTTTCATAAGACAATTCTAGACGCGTTGGTTTATCCAAAATTGTTGTGTAGTCGTTTATAGAATTATACCCAGGTTCGTTGCCTTTTAACCATTGTGCGTAGTTGACATATCTAATAATAGATAAGCAAAATGGGATGATAATCAGAGGGAACATCAGGAGGAAGCCGATTGATAATAGGTGCATAATTTATTTTTTTAAAAGTACTTTGAAAAACAAAGTGGATTAACAAAAAAATATAAAGTTTACTTTCCCTGTCTATTTACTTTTACGTATTAATTCTTCTAATGCATTTAAATGGTCGTTAAAAGCTTTGCGCCCGTGGTCTGTGGATTTATAAGAAGTTTGCGGTTTTTTACCAACAAACTCTTTTCTTACCATTATGTATTCCTTGGCTTCCAAAGTTTTCAGATGACTAGCAAGGTTGCCGTCTGAAAGCTCTAGCATTTCTTTAAGCGTTTTGAAGTCCGCCCACTCATTTACCATTAGAATTGACATGATCCCCAATCGGGTTCGATTGTCAAATTCCTTTTTGATATTGGTTAAAAGTTTCTTCATTTCACATTGCCTTTTAAAACAAAAGCGTTCTATTTATATTTTCGATACATCACAACTCCATAAACAATGTGAAGAATACCAAATCCTATAGCCCAAAGTTCCAATCCATATCCTGGAATAAACATACCAATCAAACCCAAAACTATTTCTGAAATACCAAGGTATCGAATATCCGTTACCGTATACTTACTAGAATTGACACAAGCCAAGCCATAAAAAATCAAAGTTGCTGGAGCTACAAATCGCAGCGGTCCATTGTACAAAAGCGCTAAGCAAAACAAGCCTCCTGTTATTAATGGGATGGCTAGGTTGATTAATAATCGCTTGGAGGTATTGTCCCAAATCTTTTGGCCCTCTTTTCTGGCTTTTCTTGTTGTAAAGTAAATACCAGCGGTGATCGCTCCCAAAATTACTAGGGTAGCATCGATGACAAAAAACGACAAGTAATCCAAGCCCCATTTATCTGCAGTCTTGGCGGCGATATAATATTGCTTTTCAGTTGAGAATGGAAGGACATCCAAGTAAGCGTAAACGGCCACTGCGCCGAGCAATGCAAATATTCCAGCAGCAACGCCGGATAATCCACTCAGAGAGATAAACCTGGAGGAACGCTCCATTAAGTTTCTTATCTCGCTTAGGGTTTCAAGGTGTTCGTTTCTTTTGTCCATCACCATTTTCTGATATTTAAAAAGTACTTTGTTTTTCAAAGTTAAAACAATAAACGGGCCAATGCAAATTTTTGTTGTGTAAAATTCAGTAGTTTTTTACTGATGGATGAAATTATTGGTGGGAGCTAAAAACTCTTTTGATCATTTTGAAATTAGCATCACTTCAAATCAAAGTGAATAATATCGCATTTTTTAAGATCAGCGTTAAGAACAACAACTTGCTCTTCGTGCCCGTCAGATATTTTAATGGCAACGGTATTGGGCGGTGTTTTACCTAGATTTTTTGCGTAAAGCAAGAGGTAGTCAGTGCCATCTGCATCTAGATTTATAGTCAGCGTTTTTTCTGCGGCGAGCAATTCATAATTTTTGAGAATCCATCGACCGTTATAATTTAAGGAAACAATATCCCCATCTAACTTTTTGTGGTCGTAAACCTTTAAGGTTAAAACTTTAGAAGCAACGGTGATTCTTTGGCCTTCCCCAATGGCTCTTCTCGTCAAACTTTCTGGATCGGCTTTAGGTAAATCAACGATCAACTCTTTGACTAAACTGGCTGGTTTATAACGGATATATCCACGGTCGTTGTCTGTATGAACTCTGGCCAGTTGCGTTTTAAAATCAAAAGCTTTGGTAAAAGTCGGAGCGATCGCGATGCTCCCATCCTTATGCAAATAACCCCATTTGTTGTCTTTTTTGAACCTGGCCAATTCTTCGGAAAAGGAAGAAGCAGCTTCGAATTGAGCGGGAATTATAAATGCCCCACCCCGATCAATAAAACCCCATTGTCCATTCTTTTGGACACAAGCCAGCCCTTCTTTGAAACTGTATGACTGTTCGAATTGGGGATCAATAACGAAATCACCAAAAGTATTGATGAAACCATATTTGCCATTCTTTGCAACTTTGGCAAGACCTTGTCTGAAACTACTGGCGACATCAAATTGCGCAGGAATAATAAAGCTACCTGATCTATTGATGTAACCCCAGTTTTCACCATATTTGACACAAGCCAAATCATGAGAAAAAGACAAGGCAAACTCAAATTTAGGTTCGATTTTCCAATTTCCTTCCCGATCAATAAATCCCCATTTGCCATCGTACTTTACTGCGGCTAATCCGCCAACAAAAACGTTGGCCTCTTCAAATTTACATTGAATAAAAAGCCTTCCAGATTTGTCAATAAATCCCCACTTGCCATATAACTTCACCGTAGCAATTCCCTCTTGGAATGGACTTGTTACCTCAAATTGTGGAGCGATAATAAACTTATCATCTTGATCGATATAACCAGTTTTGGAACTCATGTTTTTGAAATCAACAAAACCTGCAGAAGCGAGTCCTTCTGTGAAAGCATCGATGATATTGTATCGAGGATTTATCCTTAGTTGTCCTTTGGTATCTATAAAACCTTTTTTATTCCCTTGTTTTACAATAGCGAACTGGCCATTGAAATCATTGGTTCTTTCATACTGCTTGGTAGAAAAAGCCCATTCAAAATTTTGCTGAGCGGATACCGAATTGCAAAGGAATAAGAAAATAAGAATGAAATATTTGTTCATGGTCTTTGTGCTTGAACACCAAAATTAAGAAGATTTGGGATGAAATGCTTGAAGGAGACTTGAGTGGAAGAAATAAAAAAAGCCGCCGAATAATTTCGGCGGCTTTTTTGTCGATGTGAAAAAATTATCCACCGACGTTTACATTTGATTGTTTCTTTGTTTTAGGAACCGTTCCGAAGACATAATCCCAAAATGGAGAAGAAACACCAAAGGCTGCATCTTGATCCTGGTAATGATGGATCGAATGATTGATCCATAAGTATTTTAAAAAATTTGAAGGTGGTCTGTATATGTGAATGCAGTAATGCACCGATAAGTAAGAAGCGTATCCTACTACAAAACCTGCAACAAATGAAAATGCATAATTATTTAGAAAAAAGTAGAAAATGCATAAGATCAAAGTAGATACTGTAATACTCATGATTGGAGGCATTGCCAACCTTTGCTTATCTTTTGGGTAATCGTGGTGAATTCCATGGAATTTATAAGCAAGATCTTCTTTTCTTTTCGTAGTAGGAGCCATGTGAAAAATCCCTTTGTGGATCCAATATTCAATAAAGGTAAAAAAGATCCATCCTAGTATAAACATGCCTATGGTTGCTCTTGTAGAAATCGTTGTATATTCGACAGTATAATATAGACACCCCGCTGCATATAGAAGAAATAGAGTAATGGGGATCATAACGTGAGTTCTAGTCAAGGCTTCTAAAACCGGATTGTCAAAGAGTCTGATTTGCTCATTGGCATTGGAAACAAAAGCATGATTTCTGGTCTTTTTCATAATTCTATATTTGCTAATTAGTTTGACCGATAAAAAGCACAAATATATAGTAAAATCCCGATAACAAATAAATCGGGGGCGCTTCATAAAGGATTTGGTTTAAAGCAAAATCAAAGGATTATAAAAGAGATTGATTATCAGATAATTAAACTAATACTCCTTGTTTTCTTTGATTTCTTTAGCTTTGCAAAAATACTCTGTGAGAACGTACGATCAAAGGACTTTGTTTTTAAATTTTGTCATGTAAAAGTTAAAAAATAGCCTGCAAAAGCCTTGAATTTGGTATAATTGATTGATAAAGAGTAAATTATGGTGGTTGAATAAAAAGGAATTGATCTATGTCAAAAAATCTTCAAAATGCACTGTTAGAGCAAATATTGAGCTTGTTTGAAAAAAGGGCGCAAGCTGTCGAAAGACTTTCTGATTTATTGGGAATAGGTAAAGACGCAGTTTATAGACGATTTCGAGGCGATACTTTATTGACGCCGGATGAATTGGCCATTTTATCAAGAGAGTTTAACATCTCTTTGGATAGCTTGGTATTTGGAGAAACGGACACCGTCTTTTTTTCTTATGATCCGATCAGCAGAGAACTCAATAACTTTGAAGATTATTTAACTCGATTCTTAGAAGAATTGCAAAGTGGCGCTTTAGAAACCGGAGCACACTTTTATTATGCTTCTTCCGAATTACCTCTTTTCCTTTCTTGTTTTTACCCTGAATTAATAAAATTCAAATTATACATTTGGGGCGTAACTGCCTTGGATTTCGAATATTTAAAAAACAAACCATTTACATTTGATATGATTCCTTTTCCGGTAATGAGAGTAGCGGATCAAATTGCACAAGTGTATAAGAAGATGCCCACTATAGAACTGTGGGATGACAATATTCTTAGCAATACCTTGACTCAAATTGAATACCATCTTAGTATGGGCAGGTTTCAGGACAACAATGATGCACTCGTTATTTGTGCTCGTTTACGCGATTTAACTTTCCATATGCAAGCCTTGGCGGAAAAAGGGCAAAAATTCCTTCCAGGACATAAAAGCGAAGAAGTGATGGGCGAAGAATTTACACTCTATCACAATCAAATCATGCATACCAATAACACTGTCCTTGGTGTTCATAAGAATGGTAAAATACTTTTCTCTTCCTTGTGCAATCCAAATGTACTTAAAAGTACAGATCAGAAATTGTGTAATTATGTACATGAATGGATGGAAAAAGTATTGAGTAAGTCCAATTCAATTACGGCGCAATCGGAACGGGATCGCCAAAAGTATTTTAACCGACTTAGAATGAAAATTGAATCTGCTGAAAATCGCATTAAAAGCGAGATCCAATCTTTGCAGGCAGAATAAAATACTTAATGCTTTCCTCTATTTTGGATCAATAAACCACTGATCCTCAAAGTTTAAATTTGCGAAAATCTAACTGATCTCCTGCTATTCCGCAGAAACTGAATAAGCCCGTACTACAATTCATACCTTAATTTCTACAACTCAATTTTTTTTGACCACTCGAATTCTGATAATTGAGCACCTTACGTCAGTATTCACAGCTCAACCCTTTCGTGTATCAAAAAAAAAATAAAAATGAAAACAACCTTACAAATTGCTTCGATCCTCTTTACTTTATTGCTTACCAATTCAACTTTTGCTCAAAACGCTGTGCAAACAGTAAAAGGAAATGTCTTTGACAAAGCATCAGAAATCCCACTTACTGGCGCAGCGATTGAATGGCTAGGACCAGTAGAAAATAAAGGAACTGTTACCGATATCGATGGAGATTTTAAATTGGAAAATATTCCTGTTGGAAGACAAGAATTTAGAGTAAGTTATTTAGGATACAACACCTTTACAATCCCAAATGTAGTGGTTACCGCAGGGAAGGAAGTAATTTTAGATATCGCATTGGAAGAGTCTGTTATACAAATGAATGAGGTGGTGGTCACCGCAGAAGTGGAGAAAGACAGGGCTTCAAATGAAATGGCAACGGTTAGTGCACGTGCTTTTAGTGTAGAGGAAGTGACCAGATACTCAGGCGGAAGAAATGATGTATCGAGATTGGTTAGCAACTTCGCAGGAGTGAGTACTGCAGATGACAGTAGAAATGATATTGTAATCAGAGGGAATTCGCCAACAGGTGTACTGTGGCGGCTTGAAGGAGTTCCGATTCCTAATCCAAATCATTTTTCAACTTTAGGAACAACCGGTGGGCCAGTCTCTGCATTGAATACCAACCTTTTGAAAAATTCAGATTTCCTTACCGGTGCTTTCCCCGCAGAATATGGAAATGCCACTGCAGGTGTTTTTGATATTTCATTTAGGTCAGGCAACAAAGATCGTTTTGAAGCGACTGCTCAATTGGCAGCTTTTAGTGGATTGGAAGCAATGGTTGAAGGTCCTTTGAGTAGTAAAAATAATTCCTCTTTTGTCCTTAGTTTTAGAAATTCTTTTGTGGAACTAGCGGATGTGGTAGGCATTCCAACAGGGACGACAGCAACTCCTGCTTATCGCGATTTATCTTTTAAAGTGGACTTTGCAAATGGCAAAGCAGGAAAATTTTCTCTTTTTGGAATCGGTGGTACTTCCAATATTGAATTTTTAGGAGCGGAAACAGAAGAGGACGATTTATTCGCAAATCCAAATACAGATTCGAAAGCAACTTCTTTAATAGGCATCGTAGGTTTGCGGCATAACTTGATCCTTAACAACACAACATATCTCCGCACCGTTGTGTCAGCCTCAACGGCTCAAAACACTTTTGTTGAAGAAGAATATTTCGTTGACAAAAAATTAAAAGTGACAGATATAGACGATGTCACCGATAAATATATATGGTCTACGTATTTAAATAAAAAATACAATTCAAAATTAACTTTGCGTTCTGGGGTTCTAGCTGAATATACACAGTTAAATACTCAGGTTGATGATCGGGTTGATCGCCCAGATCTTGATGAAGATGGAGAACCAGATTGGGCGACAGTTCGTGACTTCAATGGAGGCTTTTTGCTATTGCAAGTTTACTCACAGTCTCAATACAAATTCGATGAAAAACTTACCTTGAATGCCGGGATCCACGGACAATGGCTAACTTTTAATGACACTTATTCTATTGAACCTCGATTGGCAATAAATTACAAAGTGGCAAAAAATCAAACAGTAAGTCTTGCCTATGGACTTCACAATCAAACACAACCCTTACCAGTATTTTTCTTCAAAGAAGAAGTAAGTCCTGGAGTTTTTGAACCAACAAATAATGAACTAGATTTCACAAGAAGCCAACATTTTGTCGCTGCTTATGATATTAAATGGAACGGCAGTTGGAGGACAAAAATAGAAACCTATTATCAAGCGATTGACCGAGTTCCAGTAGAATCTGAAACGAGTAGTTTTTCAATTTTGAATGCAGGAGCTGACTTTGTTTTTCCTCAAGTTGGATTCTTGGTAAATGAAGGCAAAGGTACAAATTATGGTTTTGAATTGACGGTAGAAAAGTTCTTTAGCAAAGGCTATTATGGCTTATTATCCGCTTCTGCTTTCGATTCTAAATATGAAGGAAGTGATGGGGTGAAAAGAAATACTTCATTCAATAATAATTATGTAGTGAACTTTCTCGCAGGAAAAGAATTTAAAATAGGCAAAGCAAAACGCAATGCCATCACACTAGATATGAAATTAACCAATGCAGGAGGTAGATACTATACTCCGGTTGATTTACCCGCTTCTCAGTTGGCAGAGCGGGAGGTCTTAAAAGATGATTTGGCGTTTAGCGAGCAATTCGATCCATATTTTAAATTAGATGTGAAATTTGGCTTTCAATTGAATAGTAAGAAAAAGAAGTTCTCACAACAGTTTTTCATAGATTTTCAAAACATTACAGACAATCAAAATGTCTTTACAAACAGATACAACCCTTTAACCAATAAAGTGAATACCGTTTATCAGTCTGGCTTTTTTCCAGACCTATTGTATCGGGTACAGTTTTAGTACTGCATTTTATTCAAGAATCTGAATGGGAGCAATATTAAAACAAAATGCTTTTATTCAGATTCTTTATCTTTAGGGAAAAGTAAGTTGTTCTTAGTCAAAACTTAATTATTAAAAAATCGATATCAGCTTATATTAGCCGTTTTGAACTCAACAGTAAGGAGAAAAATAATTACTCATTAATTTAAATTCATAATTATCAGGTTTAATAAACAAAAACAGCTTTTCGGGTTTGACGACAGATGGTTGATGCTGATCGGTATTCCCGTGATTGCTATCCTTGTCAATACCTTGATGTGGGGGCAATATTTGAAAGATCCATCTTTCAGACATTCCTTTTTTCATTGTGGTCTGATTTCTTTTTTATATACATCGATCTATTGGTTGTGCTTCAGAAAAATATTTTTGTT
>CALIAG010000363.1 GCA_938041325.1 uncultured Saprospiraceae bacterium
AGGTCATTTTCATGCTAAAAATCCGTGGTTGCCCTATCATGAATTTCTTACTAATAGCATGGCCAAAGTTGTTGGTGCAAAACCAATCGAGGTTGTTGTCATGAATACTTTATCCGTAAACCTTCACTTGATGATGGTTTCCTTTTATCAACCAACTGCAAAGCGTTTTAAGATTCTCATTGAATATGATGCTTTTCCGTCAGATAGGTATGCCGTTGAGTCACAAATTAAGTTTCATGGTTATGATCCTGAAGAAGGCTTATTAGAATTAAAAGCGCGACCGGGCGAAGAATGTATTCGTTCTGAAGATATTAAATCAATGATCGATCAGCATGGAGATGAAATCGCTTTGATAATGATTGGGAATACCAATTATTATACGGGGCAATTTTTTGACATGAAACAGATCACGAAGTGGGGACATTCAAAAGGCTGCAAAGTTGGATTTGATTGCGCTCATGGAGCTGGAAATGTTGAATTAAACTTGCATGATTGTGGAGTTGATTTTGCGGTTTGGTGTTCTTACAAATATTTGAATTCTGGCCCAGGAAGTCTTGGTGGTTGTTTTGTACATGAGCGACATGCACATAATAAAGATTTGCCAAAGTTCACTGGATGGTGGGGGCATAATAAAGAAACCCGGTTTGGGATGCGCGATTGCTTTGACCCAATTCCAGGAGTTGAGTCTTGGCAGTTAAGCAATCCTCCGATTTTATCAATGGCTGCGATTAAAGCTTCATTAGAGATTTTTGAAAAAGCAGGGATAGAAAATTTGCGTAAAAAATCGCTCCAATTGACTGGCTATCTAGAATTCTTGATCAACCAAATGGGGAATTCTGAAATCAATATTATTACACCCCAAAATCCGGAGGAAAGAGGCTGTCAGTTGTCCATCCAAGTACGGAATGCAGATAAAAAATTGTTTGATAAAATAACGAAACTTGGCGTAATTGCTGATTGGCGGGAACCGGATGTTGTACGTGTTGCACCTATACCGTTGTATAATTCCTTTGAAGATGTTTTTAAGTTTGTTAAAATATTGAAGCAAGCTTTGGTAGAGTCGTGACATTAATGAGGAATTATCCTGCCTATTTGGATAAAGTATAATTGTAGAAAAAGAGTATAGCAATAATTATCCAAAATTGAACGAAAAGCTTCAGAGGAGCGAAATCTTTGTAGCTAAGTTTAAAATATATTGTCTAAGCTCCGTAGGTGCGACACCTAAAATTTTAAAATAAAATGAAAGAAAAAGTTATAATAATAGGCGCTGGACTCTGCGGAACATTGCTTGCAGTAAGAATGGCCCAAAGAGGTTTCGAAGTCAGCTTGCATGAGAAAAGAGGTGACATGCGAAGGGAAGACATAGATGCAGGCCGTTCGATTAACCTTGCATTATCGGCAAGGGGCTTGATGGCACTAGACCGTGCTGGAGTTAAGCAAGATGTTTTGGATGAATGCATCCCTATGAAAGGACGAATGATCCATCCTAAAAATGGAGATCTATTTTTCTCTGCCTATAGTGGGCGATCACAAGATTACATAAATTCTGTTTCCAGAGGCGGCTTAAATATTGAGTTGTTGAATAGAGCAGAAGGAATGGAGAATTTGACCTTGTATTTCGATAGCAAATGTATCAACGTTGATTTAGAAAAAGCAGAAGCTAAATTCGTGAATACTCAAAGCAAAGAAACCTTTTTAGACAAAGGAGATATTGTTATTGGTACAGATGGAGCAGGAAGTATTGTGCGTAGAACCATGATGTCTAGATCAACCGAGTTGCTTTTTAATTTTTCTCAAGATTTTCTTAGACATGGATACAAGGAATTGAGCATTCTTCCCAATGCAGATGGATCGCCAAAGATTGAAAAGAATGCCTTGCATATTTGGCCAAGAGGTAGTTTTATGATTATTGCACTTCCAAATTTGGACAACAGTTTTACGGTGACCATGTTTCATCCTTTTGGAGGGCCACATGGTTTTGATAACTTAAAAACCAAGGATGATGTCCGCGCATTTTTTGAACAAGAGTTCTCGGAATTGATTCCTTTTATGCCACATTATGTAGAGGAGTATTTTGAAAATCCTGTTGGTACGCTTGGGACTATAAAGTGCTATCCTTGGCAAGCCTATGGTAAGGCATTGGTGATGGGAGATGCTTCTCATGCGATCGTTCCGTTTTATGGGCAAGGAATGAATGCAGCGTTTGAAGATGTTCGGGTATTTGATGATGTGCTAGAAAGCCATGATGGCAATTGGGAAACGACCTTTCTGAAGTTTCAAGACTTAAGAGTTGAAAATGCCAATGCGATAGCGGACCTCGCAATTGATAATTTTCATGAAATGCAAGATAAAGTAGACGATGAAGATTTTAAGAAAAAGCGAATATTAGAAATGAAATTGGAGCAAAATTTTGAAGACTATTATTCAAAATATTCTTTAGTTACTTTTAGAGCAGATTTGCCTTATGCTGTTGCTAAAGATTTGGGGAGAAGGCAGGATGAATTGCTGTTGGAGCTTTGTCGGGAGCA
>CALIAG010000364.1 GCA_938041325.1 uncultured Saprospiraceae bacterium
AAATGTATGCATTATGTTGGATTTAACAAAATGTTTCCAATATGGTGGAAAAGTCCTTTTATTTAGACGATTTTAACATGTCGTACCCGGCAAATTTATTTGCCAAGGGTCCTGAAATCTATGCAATACCTAACCATCCCAGCACATATATTTACCAAGCTTCAATACCCAAGGGGAATAAATTCCCCTTATACGATACCTTGTCGTACCCGGCAAATTTATTTGCCAAGCTTCTATAACCTAGGGGAATAAATTCCCCTGGTACGATTTGCTGTGAACTAAATAATATTCAAAAATTTCTTCTCCTTCTTCAAAGAATAAAAAGGCGTCTCCGCAGCATTAAAAGAGCGTGCAAAATCAGAAGTAGATTTGGTATTGAAATCCAAGAGCAGCGGCTTGCGCTCCGATCGCCGTATTTGCATATCATATAGATAGTCCAATGCATGAAGCGCTTTCCCTTTTGGGGAAACTGCTGGCATTAAACTCATAATTCTCTTATGACTAAAAATAAAAAAATCAGCGGCTATCAATTCGCCCTCAGCATCCAATATTCCTGACGCGCCTCCCCAGCCTCTATGCAAACAATTGTACATGATTCTTTGCAAAGCATGAAAATCAGAATCAGGGATTTTTTTGTCAGCATGTTTTTGATAAAAAGCAGCCAATTTTTCTGGCTTAATATTCCCGGACACGATTAAGGATCCGTTTACAACTCCATCCAATTTTTGCTTGAGCTCATCTGTATAATCATTGGATAAATCTTCATAAGGCTTATTGAGCAATAATAAATAATTGCTGCGTTTGGTTTCTTCAAACCCGGATTCCTTAGGAACATTCAAACCTTCACTTAGGGAAAAGTTTACCTTTTTATAATCGTCCGGAATATGATCTAAAAAAGCTTGGATCCTTTTGGTAGAATTAATATGAACGGTATACAATCCATTGCTTCTGATTAATTCATGCTCATACAATTCTTGAGAGCGAAATTTTCTATCCTTCCATATCAGTGGAAATACGGATTCGTATTCTCCTTCCACCAATCCATCCCATTCTTTAACGACCGCATCCAAATACCATTTGTATCCGAAAATATTTCCAGCAGGAGCATAGTGAACGCAACTGTTCCATTTTACTTTATCAATATCTGCTGATTTTACAAGTTTGATTTTCATTTCGTACGTTCTAATTTTTTTTGATAGGAATGCCAATAATTAACACAATTAAATCGGAAAAATGTTGACCTTATTCATAACTTTGACGTCTGAATAGAAGAGATAACAATTTAATAGTTGGATCAATCATTGTACTATGCAATTATTCGATTGTATTTCGATATTTTTATTATCAACATGTAAATAATAAGTTGTAAAAAAGATGAGGGAAAGAAACCTCAAACTCTTATAAGTTATTGTTTTCACGTTCCTTAGCCAAACCAAGTAAAATTAAATTTAATGACAACCTTAATGTTTAAAACGGACATTAAAAACAGCTCCGATGTTAACCAAATTTCGGAATTCCTTGATCGCATCAACTCCATCAAAAATTGGGAAGTAGATACTCGTCATGAACTAAAAACATTGACAGTCAGAGGAATGAATCCTGATGCTAATTTAATCAAAAAAGCAATCAAGAAAGCTGGTTTTAAAGCAGAAGCTTTAGTCGAAGCTTCCGCACACGCTTAAGAATTTTAGGATTTATCCTAAAAAACAAAACGGGTGGAGATCTAAAATCTTCACCCGTTTTTTATTTTGATAAATAGCTTGCTTACCTTAAGCCATCACATTTTGATAAAGAGGAAACTGAGCCATAAACTCATTGATTTCCTTTTTAGTTGTATGAAGGATTGCTTCGTTTTCAGTATTCTGTATGACTTTGTCGATCCATTCTACAACTTGAATACAGTCTTGTTCTTTCATTCCTCTAGTCGTAATAGCAGCTGTTCCTACTCTTATTCCAGATGTTACAAAAGGCGATTGGGTATCAAAGGGAACCATGTTTTTATTGACCGTTAAATCAGCAGTTACCAGCGCTTGTTCAGCTTGCTTCCCAGTAACATTTTTAGATCTCAAATCCAATAGCATAAGATGATTGTCCGTTCCTCCTGAAATCAAGTGATAGCCTTTGTTTAAAAATGCATTGGCCATGGCTTGTGCATTTTTGATTACTTGAACTCCGTACTCTTTGAACGAAGGTTGCAATGCTTCTTGGAAGGCAACGGCCTTTGCAGCAATTACATGTTCCAAAGGTCCACCTTGCATTCCTGGAAAAACACCACTGTTCAAAATTGAAGACATTTTTATTGGATTGCCTTTCTTGGTTTTTCTGCCCCAAGGGTTTTCAAAGTTTTTACCCATCATGATAATTCCTCCCCTTGGTCCACGCAAAGTCTTGTGCGTAGTAGAAGTTACAATGTGGCAATGTTCCATTGGGTTATTTAATAAACCTGCTGCAATCAAACCAGCCGGGTGTGCAATATCGGCCAATAAAAGAGCGCCAACTTTATCCGCAATTGCACGGAATCTTGCGTAGTCCCAATCTCGGGAATAAGCAGAGGCGCCACAAATAATTAATTTTGGTTTTTCCTTCAATGCAGTTGCTTCGACCTTATCCATATCAATCACTCCCGTTTCTTTTTCCACACCATAGAAAAAAGGTTGATATACTTTGCCAGAAAAGTTGACTGGAGATCCATGCGACAAGTGTCCACCATGAGATAAGTCAAATCCTAAAATTTTATCACCAGGTTGAAGTACCGCAAGAAATACAGCAGCATTTGCCTGCGCACCAGAATGAGGTTGAACATTGGCATATTCTGCACCAAATAGTTCGTTCAAACGATCAATCGCGAGTTGTTCAATTTGATCTACTATTTCACATCCTCCATAATATCTTTTGCCCGGATAACCCTCAGCATATTTATTGGTCAAACAACTTCCCATTGCATCAATAACAGCTTGGCTGGTAAAATTCTCTGAAGCAATTAATTCAATACCTTTGCGCTGTCGATCCAGCTCTTTTTCAATTAATTGGAATACAGTTACATCTTTAGACATCTTGTTAAATTTTTACTAAACGGATGGTTGAATATACGATTGGCAACCTATTTGCCTTTTAATAATATGATGAAAAATGGTTAGATTTGGTAAGGCGAATCAGCTTAAAAAAGCCAAATTGAAGATCTTGTGTAAAATTACGATATTTCAGCAAAGAAAATTGCACAAAATTGTAAAACTGGGAGATTAATTTTTATTTAAATATTAATTTTTTCTCTTTTGACCTGATCATATTATTGTTATTTTTGATTTAATTAATTCACGGAACAAAATATACCCCAATTGCCAAGAATTATTTAAGGAATACAAACAGACCTATGACCATTATCACTCGCATATATATACTTTTCTTTTTGGTTCTTTTGGGGCATAATGCTGCAGACGCACTTACGGATAAATACCGGTGCATGTGGCGTGATGATCCGAGTACAACAATGGTTGTTGGATGGAACCAGGTTTCAGGGCATTCACCTGTTGTCTACTATGACCAAATAAACGGTGGAACCAATCCAAACGCTTATGGTCGTTTTCAAAAACCAGATCGCGCTATTCAATCTAAAGGAATGGACAATTACTTTGTCCGTTTGACAGGCCTTACTCCCAATACAACTTATTACTTTGTGATTCAGGATAGTGAAGGTGTGAGCCGACAAATGTCTTTTCAAACCGTTCCCAATGATTCTTATGATAGACTTTCTGTTATTGCTGGAGGTGATTCAAGAAATTATCGCGAAGGTCGCCGGAATGCAAATATTTTAGTGGCGAAGCTTCAACCTCATTTCGTATTGTTTGGTGGAGACATGACTGGTGGAGATACAGGGAAAGAATGGAAAGACTGGTTTGATGATTGGCAATTGACCATGACTGCAGAAGGTAAACTCACCCCAATCGTTGCGACAAGAGGAAATCATGAATATTCTAATAATACGATTTTTACTTTGTTTGATACTCCAAACGAATCGATTTATTATGCGTTGAATTTTGGAGGAGATTTATTAAGAGTTTACACCTTGAATTCATTGATCGCATCCGGAGGAGAACAAAGAGAATGGTTGCACAATGACCTTGGCTTAAACTCCCATATTCAATGGAAAATGGCGCAGTATCATTTTGCTACACGACCACATACTTCAAAGAAATCGGAACGAAACGATCAATTGGTTAATTGGTCTACCTTATTTTATGAATACGGTGTAAACCTTGTCGTGGAGTCAGATGCTCACACGGTAAAGACGACTTATCCAATCCGGCCATCGAGAGGTATTGGAGCACAAGAAGGATTCATTAGAGATGATGACAATGGGACTGTATACGTAGGAGAGGGCTGTTGGGGCGCTCCATTGCGGACAAATAATGATGATAAGAAATGGACAAGAAATAGCGGCAGCTTCAATCAATTTAAATGGATTTTTGTTAGCCAAAATGACATTGAGGTAAGGACAGTTAAAACGGATCGAGCCGATCATGCAGCTTCCTTATCCGAATACGATCGGTTTTCGATTCCTGCGGGTTTAGATATTTGGAATCCCAGCAATGGAGATGTGATTAATATTTATCCACGAGGCACTTTGCCAGTGACATCAACTTCTCCATCCACAGAAAGCAGAAAAACGAGATCATCCGGTGTGAAAAAATCCGGCATGAGCGCGAGTATAAAAGAAAGTGCACCGGTACGGATGAAAGTCAGCCCGGTAGAGGTTTCTGGTTTTTCTGCCAAGGTTTCGGATGCTGACATAGCGATTCAGTGGAATACTAAAAATGATTTCGATCGAAATACGAGTTATGAAATTCAAAGATCTGTGAATAACAAAGAGTTCCAGACTTTTGCAAAAGTAAATGGAGAAGGTTCCGGGACGGGTAAGTACACCATATTTGACAGAGGATACGGATATTCTAAAGAGGAAGCATTGAAATATAGGATAGCGGTAAAGAGTACCTATGGCCAAATAAAAACTTTTGATGCAAAAGAAATCAATAAAAAATTGGTCAATTGGAAAAAGTATGAGTCAATAAGGCCCGATTCGCAAGGAAGAGTTCAAATCAAATATAAATTGCTCGAGCCGTCGAATGTTTATATCAACATTATTGACGTCCAAGAAAAAGAAGTTAAGGCTTCAAATTTTCCAGATCAAAAGATTGGTAACTATAGAAATTCAATAGATATCAGTAGGGTACCGAATGGGAGTTATTTACTGACGATAAAAACAGATCAAAAGATAATCGGACAATTTAGAGTTGAAAAAGGAGGCGTCTAGGATTTATTTCAATTCTGCATTCCGCATAAAAAAACCGAAAGATGATCTTCATTTTTCGGTTTTTTTTGTGAACAAAATCAAAAACTAGTTCATTGAAAAACTAGGCATTGCTTCTTTTTCACTATTGAAAAAAGTAAGCATACTTATTTCAACTTTCATAAAACGCGTAAGCGGCAAGTCTGCAATCATATTCATTACATCAAGCTCATTATTAGCGTTGAAAATTGCCCACAACTTGGCATTTTCCAGTGAAAGAGCATAGTTAAGTAATTTTCCTTCTGTGAAAAAGTCCTTTATCAATGTTCTTTGAAAAGGAATTAAACTCATGAACTCTTCCGATAAGGTATCTGGTAAAGTAAAATCTACCATGAAGTGATATTCTGTATCCATCATACTAAGAGATTAGGTTTATAGTAAATTACATCATTAATAACTCGTATTTCCCGATAATATTACTTCTTTTGGAGCAAATACAAATTTTGTCATCATTTGACATATGGAATACAATTATTATTGATTTAGGAAACGGTTTTCAATCTGTAAGCTATTAAAACTGCAGAAATAGCCATCAATATGGTAAAATAACCCACTATCTCGTAATGGATCAATTCACCAGTCTCTTTCTCATCAATAATTAATCCAGATATAATGGCTCCAAGAAATAATGCGAATTCGTTGAAAGAAGATCTTACGCTCATAAAACTTCCCCTATTTTCAGGCTTAACAACAGAGGTGACCATTGCTGTGGCCGGGACGTTTCTTCCGGATGCAACTACAAAAAAAGAAGAAGTCACGCATAGCGCAATAGGAATACTTACGGCTGGGAGATTGGTAATGGCATAGATAGAAAATAAAGCGAAAAAACTAGCGATTGCAAAAATGAGTTGATTTCCGAATTTGTCAGACAATTTTCCAATAATAGGTAAAAGTACAGCAGTCAAAAGCCCTCCAATGGTATAAAGAAGTACGATGTCGTATTTTGAAAAACCTACATTTAATTCCATATAGGGTGCAATAAAAGGAATGATGGTAAAATGCCCCAGCATCAAAACAGTGGTAAACAATAGTGCCCATCTCTGATTAGAATCGGTAATAATATTTTTTATAACAAGAAATGGGTTCCGTTGAACATTACCTGCTTTTAAATGGATGGTTAAGCTAGGGACATAAAGGAAAATTAAGATTAAAACAAAAATTGATAAAACTCCAATCGCAACAAAAGGAGCCTGCCAAGTGTATTTAGCCGCTAAAAATAAACTAAAGGGAACACCGACTACTGAGGCGACAGAGAAGGCTGTCATTACAATTCCCATTGCTGTGGATCTTCTTTCAAAAGGAATTACATCTCCAATAATTGATAAAATCAATGCACTCAGGATTCCACCAAAAGCCCCTGTCAATGATCTGGCGGTCAGAAAAAGATAGTATCCTGGAGCAATTGAACAAACCAATGTTCCAATCGTGAATCCTGCAAATAGGACCAACAATGCTTTCTTTCGATCAAAGCGATCAATGAATAAGGCACTTAATAATCCTGAGACAGTTGCAGCTAATGCGTAGGAGGAAACGATTAGGCTGAGTTGTTGAGGATTGATGTCAAAAATTTCCATAAACTCTGCCCCCAAAGGCATGATAATCATGAAATCCACGATATGGGAAAACTGGATGAATGCCAGTATGAAGAGGAGAACTTTTTCATTTTTCATGTCAAAGAAATTTTTCAGCAATCAAAATGTGCAGAAAAATTTCCGAACAAATGTAACCACTAGGCCCTGTCTTTCGATAGGATGAGCAGACGGAGCCAATGATGTTTCTATTAATCAAGCCATTATTAGTAGTGGTTTGATTTTAACGAAGAGCTCAAAGTACTTAGATCTTCTGTTACCAACAAAATTAAGAACAAGCAGTTCAGGAAAAGCATAAAAAATACCCGCGATGCAAGCACCGCAGGTATTTTTCACGACAAGGAGTTTCAGTTCCGATTGTTAAGGAACCTTGTCCATAGTTTTGTTTTATATTCTTATAAGTATTCCTATATAAGCACGGAACGAATGATTATTTACAATATACTATATTTTTGTAATATGTACAAATAAACAGTGCCTTTTAGAAACCTTTTTACAAAAGGATTTAAAAAGAAAAAACCCTGCAGCAATAGCTACAGGGTTTTTCTTAATCAAAACTATATATTTGATTAGTACTGGATACCTAAGCCTTTTAAAGTTTCAAAATCCAATTGACCAACAGGTAGATTGTTGTCTCTTTGGAATTTAGTTAAAGCAGCTTTGGTTCTAGAACCCATAACGTTATCAGAAGGACCAGGATCATATCCACGAGTTCTTAAAGCTTCTTGGATTTGACGCACTGTGTATGAAGTTACTTTATCACCACAAAGAACTTCTCTCCATTCAGTGAAACCACCTTTCTTTACCAATCTTCTCTTGTTAACTGTAGCATACTCAGCAGGCACATCGATTGAACGAGTAGCTGCAGCATTCTTAGTTACTCTTCTTGTAGAAGTTGAGAATTCAGCAGGAATAGTTTCTGTACGAGTAGAAGCAGGAGAGCTAACAACTCTTTTAGTTACTGTTTTGAATTCAGCAGGAATAATTTCCTCACGAGTAGAAGCTGGTTTGCTAACAACTCTTTTAGTTACTGTTTTGAATTCAGCAGGAATAATCTCTTCTCTTACAGAAGCAGGAGTTTTGATTACTCTCTTAGTAATAGTAGTAAATTCAGCAGGAATAACCTCTTCTCTTGTTGAAGCAGGAGTTTTGATTACTCTTTTAGTAATAGTAGTAAATTCAGCTGGAATGATTTCCTCACGGCTTGAAGCAGGAGAGCTAACAACTCTCTTAGTTCTAGTACCATATTCAGCAGGAATTTCGATTACTTTAGTACAATCGTCTCCATTGTCAACATATCCACTAGCACATCCTTGACGAATTTGCTTAGTTACAGTTTTGTATTCAGCAGGAATTTCAACTAAACACCAAACCAAACAGTCGTTAGGATCAGCAGAAAGACAGTTTCTGTCCGCTTTCTTTTTAACCCATTTAGTAGATGAAGGTTTAACTTCGATAGTTTCTGTTTCAGAAGTATAAGTAGCAGGAACTCTTTCAATTCTTGAAGAAGCTTCTTTTACAACATACTGTTCAGTAACAGTTTCATACTCAGCAGGAATAGCGATTAATCTTTTGCTTTCTGCTTTTGCCATTACTTGTTCCGTAACAGTTTCATACTCAGCAGGGATAGCAATCAATCTTGTGCTTTCTGCTTTTGCCATAACTTGCTCAGTAACTGTTTCGTACTCAGCAGGAATTGGAATCATTCTTTTTGATTCTGGCTTTACCATAATTTGCTCAGTAACTGTTTCGTACTCAGCAGGTACAGTAGTAAGGCGTTTAGTCTCAGGCTTTACCATAACTTGCTCAGTGACTGTAGAGTACTCAGCAGGAATAGCAATAACTCTTGAAGCTTCAGGCTTCACCATAATTTGCTCAGATACAGTTTCGAACTCAGCAGGTACAGTTTCAACACGTGAAGATGCTGCTCTAATAAGGACCTGCTCAGAGACAGATTCATATTCGTCAGCAATTAAACATTTGGCATAACACTTACCGGGCTCTCTTTCGCCATCTGGAATACCTTCTGGCTGTGCGAAAGCACTGGTTCCACAAAGGATAAATGCCATCATTAAAAGTAAGTTCAATCTTTTCATAATTGAATGAATTGGTTTTGATTAAAGAAAAAAGTCGTTTGCAATATCTTTTATTTGAATAGGGTCTCCTATTGATTTTTTTTGGGGTGCCTTAGGATAGCGTTTTTTTTTAATTGTGTGCTCCATGGGAGAAACCGGTAAGAAATCAGCTTGCGAAGGCAAATTTAGCAGATTATTTTGGGATAACATAAATAATACTTCGTTATTATTTTAGAATGAATTTCACGATCAGAAGCTTCTGACATGGGTACTGTTTTCCCATTTTTAAATAAAATTCTTATTTCATCCTTTAAAATGCTGTATTCGTTATTGCTTTCTGTTCCCCCAAAGATCAAATGTTCTAATTCGTTTCCCATGGGTCCGATTTCGTTGGTTAACTTTTGACGCATTTTTTGGATATAGTCACGTTCAAAAGGAATGTTTTTTAACTCTATTTTGAATAATTCGCGATTTATTATGCTTTTTGCCAAAAAAGAGAGGACTAAGTCTTCATTTTCCAAGTTATCTTTCAAAGCCATTATTACATCCACATCGTCTAATTTGGCAAATTGATCCAAAACTTGTTTTCTACTATTTTTGAAATCTTGGCTCGTTAACGATTGATTAAAAAAGTAAGAAAGTGCAGGGCTTAGGATCAGAGGTTTGCCCATTTCATGCAATTCTTTTATTCTTTTTACTGCTTTGATCAACATTTGCTCCGCTGCAAGTACCGTTTTATGCAAATAAACTTGCCAATACATCAATCTTCTGGCAATCAGGAACTTCTCAATTGAATAAATCCCTTTCTCCTCAACAACAAGATTTCCATCTCTGACATCCAACATTTTGATGATTCTGTCATAGCCAATTACTCCCTCAGAGACTCCTGTAAAAAAACTATCCCTATTTAAGTAGTCCAATCTGTCCATATCCAGCTGTCCAGATACCAATTGATATAAAAAAGGCTTTGGATATTCATTTTTAAAAATCTGGATGGCCATTGAAAGTTTGCCCTCAAAAATTTCATTGAGCTCTTCCATAAACAGTATGGACAAGTCTTCGTGATGTATTTTTATTAGAAGGTTTTCTAAGGCGTGAGAAAAAGGACCGTGACCTATATCATGTAACAAAATGGCAATATTTACCGCTTCTGCTTCTTTTTCCGTTATTTCAACATCTTTCGAACGCAATACTTCAATTGCTTCGTGCATTAAATGCAATGCACCTAGTGCATGATGGAAACGGGTGTGTAAAGCTCCTGGATAAACATAGTGTGTAAGACCTACCTGTTTGATTCTACGCAGGCGTTGAAAGTAAGGATGTTCAATTAAATCAAACAATATCCCATACGGGACACCTATAAATCCATAAACTGGGTCGTTGAAAATTTTCTTTTTACTCATCTATTATCCTGAATCAAAAAAATAATCAACCCCTGGGCAGTCCTATAATATGGAGATTCAATTGAAACATTTGTCTATCTCACCGTTTCCTTTATAATAGGTAGACTGATTTTAGCCCTGAAGGGTTGCTTTGGTTTTCATATTTTAAAGCTAAACAAACATTCCGTACATTCGTAATGTTGTTATATTACGAAACTTTTTAATTTAAAAGTACGCCTTGCTTCAAACCTATTAATTTAAAACTTTGTTGCATGCAAATCGAAGACGTTTCAAATTATTTGAAACAATTCCTGATTCTTGCCTTTGAACAAGTAATTTATTTGGAAATCTCTTCGTTATTAGTTTCTACGCAGTGGATATATTCTTTTTCCACTTTTATTCAAATTCTTAATTTTAGAACTTGTTTAAAAAAAAGCACTTAGCGTTATTTGACTTCGCAGAGAAGGCAGGTTCGCTTTCAAAAAAGACATTTGAACAACTTCATATTTATCTAACATAATAACCAACAAATTAAATGGACAAAATTAAAATCCTATGGGCAGACGACGAAATAGATTTATTGAAACCTCAGATGATGTTTCTGGAGCAAAAAGGGTATGAGGTTATTACTGTAACAAATGGACACGATGCATTAGAAGAGTGTGAAGAAAGCAATGATATAGATGTTGTTTTTTTGGATGAAAGCATGCCTGGTTTGACTGGTTTAGAAACATTGGCCAAGATAAAAGTTAACAATCCAAACCTCCCAGTAGTAATGATTACTAAAAACGCTGCGGAAAATGTAATGGAAGAAGCGATTGGTCAGCAAATATCAGATTACCTTATTAAGCCTGTTAATCCTAACCAAATTCTCCTGACACTGAAAAGACTTATTGACAATAAGCGTTTGGTAAGAGAAAGAACGACTTCTGATTATCAACAGGATTTCCGTCAAATTTTGTTGGAAATAAATAGTGGATTGAACTATGAAGAGTGGGCGGATATTTATAAAAAAATAATTGCTTGGGAAATTAAATTGGACCAGTCGTCTACAACTGAAATGGGGGATATTTTATCCATGCAAAAAACAACTGCAAATTCAGAGTTTTCAAAATTTGTAGAAAGGAATTATGAAGATTGGATAAACGAAAAAACGGAAGCGCCAGTTATGTCGCATAATCTGATGCGTAGAAAAATCTTTCCTGAAATGAAAGACGATGTTCCGACGATTATGCTACTTCTGGATAATTTAAGATATGATCAATGGCGAACGATAGAACCGATTTTTACTGAAATTATGAGAATCGAATCAGAAGAAACGTTCTATAGTATTTTGCCTACATCAACTCAGTATAGCCGTAATTCTATATTTGCAGGCGCTATGCCAGGTGAAATTGCAAAACGTTTTCCAAAGAAATGGAGAAACGACAATGAAGACGGAGGAAAGAACATGTATGAACATGATTTTTTAGCAGATCAGGTTGAGCGAACGTTTAGGAAAAAAATAAAATTTGATTATGTCAAAATAACCAATATTGCAGCGGGAAATAAGTTGCAGGATAACATTCAGAATTATTTGAATAATGATCTGACCGTTATTGTTTATAATTTTATTGACATGCTTTCTCATGCGAGAACGGAAATGGAGGTTTTGAAAGAATTGGCAGGAGATGAGACGGCATACCGATCATTGACCAAGTCTTGGTTTTTGCACTCTGCTTTATGGGGAGCTTTTCAAAAAATTGCGGGCAAAGATTTTCAATTGATCGTTACAACTGATCATGGAACAATAAGAGTGAAGACTCCTTCGCGAGTAGTTGGAGATCGGGAGACCACTACCAATTTAAGATACAAAGTAGGTCGAAATTTGCAATTTGAAAAGAAGGATGTATTGAGTTTTAGAGATCCGCACAAAGCTGGTTTGCCAAGACCAAATGTGAGTTCTACTTTCATCTTTGCAAAAGACGATCGCTTTTTCCTATATCCAAACCGGTACAATCATTTCAATAATTATTATAAAAATACTTTCCAGCATGGAGGTATTTCTTTGGAAGAAATCATTTGTCCAATTATTAAGATGAGATCGAAGTCCAGTAGTTAGAAATCAGTACTCAGTATTCAGTACTTAGTATCTAGTACTTAGTACGGAATACTAAGTACTAGTTACTTTCTTTCTATTCTACTAAATCGACAAACTGTTGCGCCACGTCAGGATACTGAGCAGCAAATTTTTCAAACTTCTTTTTACTAGCGATAAAAGTCATTTTTTTACCAAAATTACCAGCTTGTTTGAGATGAACATGAAAGGAGGAAAAAAAGAAATAATCCTTTTCTGTAAACTTTTCTATTTGATGATAAGGGTAACGAAAAGTCTTGAAATAATTTGATGCATATAAAAACTCCCCATCCATTTCTACTCTTTTTAGTCGGATCACAGACCAGTATAGAAAGGCAATTCCAAAGACCAAGAATCCAAGCATATAATATTTAAAAGTGCTGGATGGAATAACTCCAAAACCATCTTTGTCCGTAAGGAATAAAGCAAGGGTGAATAAGCTAAAAAATACAATCCAAAGTGCTGGCAAAGCGAATTTTAGACCTAGGGTTGTAGAAGAGGATACTTGATGCGTTTTCATAAATTCGCTCTGATTAATCTTCTTTATTATTGGAGTCATTCACTCTTTTACTGATCAGAATACTTACTTCATAAAGAATAAACAAAGGTATTCCTATTAAAAACTGAGTAACAACATCCGGAGGCGTAATGATTGCAGCTAGAATCAATATAATGACAAAGGCGTGCCTTCTGTAGGAGCGCATAAATTCTGGCGTAACCAAACCTACTTTCGACAAGAAAAAAACCACTATCGGCAATTCAAAGACCAAACCAGTTGGAACCGTAAACATGGTCATATAACTGACATAAGATTGAAGGGTAGGGGCTGAAGTCGCACCCACATCATACCCAGCTAAAAAGGTAATGGCGAAAGGAGCGATCACGTAATAGCCAAAAAGTACACCAGATAAAAATAGGAAAGAACAGATGAATACGATTCCTCTTGCGGCTTTTTGCTCTTTTTCATATAAACCAGGTCTGACAAATCGCCAAACCTCCCAAAAGATGTAAGGAAAAGAGATGATTATACCTAAGACTACAGAAACTTTTAAGTGAACGATAAATTGTTCGCCTAATTCCCGCGTAATCAATTCAAATTCAGGTGGTGCGAAACAGAGTGCATCTGAAAGGCTACAAATAAATTTATAAGTAAAAAAGTCCGCTCCTTTTGGACCCAAAATGACTTGACCAAAAACAAAGTCTTTCGCCAAAAAGCAAATAATCCCAAATATGACCACAGAGATGGCTGAACGCACCAAATGCCACCTCAATTCTTCAAGGTGATCAAGAAAGGACATTTCAGTTTGGTCCTTTGACAACTCTTTATCTACATCTATCTGGTCTAATGGCATTTTTAGGTCCCAATTTTTAAAAAAAACGAAATTACAAAGAAATATTTTATCTTCTGTTCGATGAAAATTTTATTTGTCTGAACTTGTATCTTTTTTGGATTTTCACATTATTTGATCAGACAGTTTCCACAAACAATTTCATAATACCCTCTATAACAATTGACCGCTTCAATTGTGCAGCAAAAAATGAAAAATCCATTTTTTATTGCATTTGAATTGATCGCTATTCTTTGATTTTACTAAGAGTAGCTCAGAAATCTTATTTCAGAATTAAACGGAATTGAACCTTCGTTTACAATAATCAATCTATGTCTATACCAAAGAAACCCCGTGAAATAATGGTCAACCTCATGTATATCGTACTCACTGCGATGCTGGCCTTGAATGTTTCCGCTGAAATATTAGATGCTTTTATGGACCTGGATGGAAGCATTCACGAAAGCAATCTTCTGGCAAAGAAGTCCAACAATATGCTGTTGAAGGAAATGCAGCATCAAGCCGAAGCTTACCCCCAATTTGTAGAATATGCAGAAAAGGCGGAAAAGGTCCGTGAACTCTGTGCTGAATTTGATCTGCATATTGACCAGTTAAAAGAAATAGTGATTGTGGAAAGTGGTGGTCGAGATGAAAGTGGTTTTGTAAAGAATATCCGGAACAAAGATGTTACGACCCGTTTATTTGTCAATGAATCGAGAGGGGATTTGCTAAGAGATAAAATTGGACAATTGAGAGATAGTTTGGTGCAGATAATTGATGAATCTGAACGGATGGAATTGGCGCTGAGGATTCCATTAAAAGTGAAAGAGATTCCTGAAAATTCTGATAAAAAAACTTGGGCCGAATACAATTTTTACCAAATGCCTGTGGCAGCAGTCCTTCCGATTTTAAGCAAATTTCAAAACGATGCTAAGTTAAGCGAAACGGTGTTGATGAATCACTTTGCAAATAAGATATCCGTCAAGCCAGTTTACGATGAGTACGAAGCGATTATTTCTGCGGATAAATCCTACTTGACCTTAGGAGAACAAATCAACACAGAAGTTTTTCTGGGAGCATATTCGAGTACGACGGATAATATTTTTATTAAAATAAATGGCCAAAATGTTCCGGTGAGAAATGGCAAGGCTGTTTATTCAGCAACTCCAGAATCCATAGGAAAAAAAGAATTGGAAACAGTTATTACTATTCGGAATCCGTTGACGGAAGAAGTGAAATCTTATCGTAAGAAATTTGTTTACGAAGTAGGTGAAAGATCAGTGACCTTATCTCCTGACAAAATGAATGTCTTCTATGTAGGGGTGGACAATCCGATTTCTATTTCTGCAGCCGGAGTACCAAGTGCTTCTTTGAAAATAGATGCAGGTGGACTGCCATTGACTAAAAAATCAAACCACCAATATACTGTTAAACCTACGAAGCCGGGGCGGGCGACCATACGCATATCGGGAGAAGGTTTGGATGTTCAAAAGTTTGATTTTCGGATCCGTCGCATACCTACTCCGTCTGCCAAGGTTGGTGAGAAGTCTGGTGGCTTAATATCAAAAGGAGAACTGCAAATTTATGATCGAATTAATCCTGTGTTAGAGAATTTTGACTTTGAAGCCCAATGTCGAATCACCAGTTTTGAACTCACTAGAGAAAAGAAAAATGGGGATGTTTTCTCAACAACGAATACAGGTGGAACTTTCGATAGTAAGACCAAACGGTTTATATCTGAAGCGAAAAGAGGAGACAAGTATTTCTTCGAAAAGATCAAGGCTAAATGTCCAGGGGATTTGGCGAGTCGAACGTTGAACAATATTGTTTTTAGGATTAAGTAGGAGGGCGGTTTTCGGTAGTACGTGGTTCTTTTGGTTTTCGGTAGTTCGTGATTCTTTTGGGTTTCGAAAACCTTGATTCTTTCGACTGTTCGATTTTTAATTCGTGGTCAATTCTTTCACCTTTCGTCCGTGGTGAAAAAAACGGCTCCCAATAAAAATTACAATTCAATTTATTCACAAAAAATATTTTCCATGAGAATTTTCATTTTAATAGTTCTTTGTTTTTTGACCAAAACAATTATTGCTCAACCCTTGAATGATATCGTAAAGCGGAGCGTTATGGAAGAGCGAAAACCCTTGGCTTATGCACCTGTGCGCGAAGCAGATATTATGTGGGAGAAAAGAATCTGGCGAGTGATTGATACCCATGAAAAAATGAATCAACGATTCTCTTATCCAGAAGCTCCATTTTTTAAAATACTCGTGGATGCTGCAAAGAAGGATGAGATCGAATTGTATTCTACGGAAGACGATAAGTTTTCCTATCCTTTGGATGAAGAAAGTTTGAATGGTTTGCTTTATTCCAGAGATACGATACCTGTCATGGATCCAGAGACGGGTGATTTCGATTATCAAGTCGTTGAAAACGAGATGAACTTTGAAGATGTAAAACGTTTTCGATTGAAGGAAGTTTGGTTTTTTGATACCAATAGTGGGAGTATGAAAGTCCGGATATTGGGAATTGCTCCGATGATTAATGTCAATGATGACAATGGAAATTTCAGATATGAAAAACCATTGTTTTGGATTCATTACCCTTCCTGTCGGGAAATGTTGGCCAACAAGAAAACCTTTATGCCTGAAAACGATATGGCAAGAATAAGTTGGGAAGACCTATTTGAAATGCGTTTTTTCTCCAGTTATATCTATAAAGCTTCGAATATCAATGATCGGCGTTTGCAAGATTATTTAACAGGAGTCGATTTACTTTTGGAAGCCGATAAGATCAAACAAGAGATATTCAACTTTGAGCATGACTTGTGGAGTTATTAGAAGGGAGAAGGTAGTACTTAGTATTCAGTATTCAGTACTTAGTATTCTGTCCTTAATGTTGAGAAGAAAGAATTTAGAGTTCAGTATTCAGTACTTAGTAATATTTACTGCTTAAATTCTATGGTAAGAATCTACTATTTAATATTCAGGTCTGAGTACTAAGTACTAGATACTGAGTACTAAATACTTCTTACTTCTAAAATAAACTGTACTTTTGGGGCGCCTGCTTACAAACCCCAGGCATAAACACTATGCTGATTGAAATTCTACAATATTTCGGTCTATTTATTTTAAGTCTTGGCGTCCTTCTAAAAGCTTCGGATTGGTTTATTGATTCAGCGGAGAAGATCGGACTGTCATTTGGAATTTCTCCTTTCATCATTGGAGTAACGATTATTGCTTTTGGAACATCGCTTCCAGAGCTTGCAACCTCTATTGCTGCTGTTTTAGGTGGTCAGTCCAGCATAGTGATTGGTAATGTAGTGGGATCAAATATCACCAACATTGCCTTGGTCTTGGGGATTGTAGCAATTGTAGCCAAGATGATAGAGCTGGATTATAACATCTGGCATATTGATATGCCTTATTTATGGGCATCGGCCTTTTTACTCTATTTTGTTGTTTATGATCAACAGGTTACCATACCTGAAGCCATCATTCTTTTGTGTGGAATCGTTGTTTTCCTAATTTATTCCTTTAAAGGGGATGGAGAAGACAATGAAAATGAACGTCCGAAAGTGTCTTGGAAAAGCTATGGTTTATTAGTGATTGGTGGAATATTGGTTTGGCTTGGAGCAGAATATACCATTGTATCTATTACAAAATTATCCTCTATCGCCGGAATTGACCCGGAAATCATAGCCTTAACTGCAGTTGCTTTGGGAACCTCCTTACCTGAAGTCATCGTCAGTTTGAATGCAGCAAAAAAAGGAAAAACCTCGATTGCAGTCGGAAATGTCTTGGGTTCCAATATTTTTAATACCTATGTGGTCACCGGAATTGCCGCATTGGTTGGTCCGCTGACCATTCCAGACGGAATCATAAACTTCAGCCTACCTTTTATGATAGTGATGACAATTCTCTTCGGAATCATGTCCAATAATAAGAAAATTTCAAGATGGGAAGGAATTGTTTTATTGCTCTTCTACGCCTTCTTCTTCGTAGAGCTTTTTAAGGATATGTGATCAAAGACCCAATTTATATCTACTTGGCGCTAATATTTTCGATTTTAGATTGAGAATTCTCTATTTTCTTTTTTAACTTTACTCACCCTCGGAAGTAATAATATACAATCAAAAGAAACTTAAAGCGTCATTACTTTCCCCCAATTAATACCAAGTTATCTTTTACACCTACCGGTTTCATTGAACATAAGCATTCGCCTTGAAGTCTTCACGGTATATTTCATACTGTGCACACCTTCACCCTAACAGGTATTTAATTTCTTTGACAAAATAATAGACTACATTCTTAAAAAACTTAAAAAACAAGAACTATGAAAAGATTATTTACGTTATGCTTTCTTGTCTTAATGACAAGTTCATTTTTAATTGGGCAAACGCTCATTGATAATACATTTAGAGGAACAGCAGGAAATGATTTGACC
>CALIAG010000365.1 GCA_938041325.1 uncultured Saprospiraceae bacterium
TTTTTTATACTTGTAGAAAAACTGATTGGTATTTCTATCCAGATCCGCTACTTTGACATCTACCTTTGCATCCAAAGAATCAATTGCAACGGATAACTGACTAATACTCAGCATGCTGTAATGAGATTTAAAAAGATCTTCGTCAGAAGGATCTATCTCAAACTCTTTTAAATCAAAGACTTTAATCCATTCTTTGAAGGAAGTCCGCATAAATGGAAAACCTTTTGTCGATTCGGTTTCATTGCTTTACTGATATTGCGTCCCGTTGAAAAGATTCATAACAAAAAACTTTTCATCAGGTGTGGTGTACATTTCTCCCGTTTTGGCTGTAATTAGCGTAGGACGATCTTTATTAATGGGTTGATGATCGTAAATGATCACATCAGAGATGGTTTTATTGTCTTCTCCTTTGTCACCAATATGGATTACATAATTTTTAAAATCATAATTAAACACACCTTGCTCTAAGCTCAAAGTGGGTTTTTGCCGTCTTATATCGTATAATCTGGATTTAAACTTGAGATTGGCAACTGGAATCAAATAATTGGAACAATAAAAGGAAAAAGCAGCTACAATTCCAGCCACAACCATGAGTGGGGCCATGATTCTTAGCAAAGGAACCCCAGCAGATTTGAAACTTGATAACTCGTATCGTTCTGCCAAATTACCCATTACCATGACGGAAGAAATCAAAATAGCGATTGGTAAAGCCATGGGAATCAAGGACATAGATAAATACACCAATATCTCCATCAGTATCAGTAGCCCTGCTCCTTTACCAATAATATCATCAATGTAAACCCAGATCATTTGCATTATCAATACGAATAACGCGATGAAGAAGGTCACAACGAATGGACCTACAAAGCTGGATATCAATAACTTATCTATTCTCTTCAATCAGATGATTATTTATCGAGGGCAAATGAACTAAGCTTTTCGAAGGTTTGAAAAACGTATCTATCCTTATTTGAACGTATACAAAAGAAAAACGCTGTAATTTCAGTAAAATTACAGCGTTTAGATGAGTTTTTTTACTCAGATTCTGTACGGCTATCCCTGGTTTAGGTAAATAAGGGGATCATTTAAATTTCTTGCTGTGTTTTTAATTTGCTTGATTTTTGGTCTCAATGCATCTAGAAAACGTGAAGCACAGATTTTTGATCCCATTTTGAGTTTGTTGTTTTTCATAATCACCAAGTTTAAAGTTTAAACTGTTAGTAAATTGGATAGGCGTCATGGGAAAAAACTTGTAAGTTAACTCTCTATAGGCTGCTAAGATAAGAACGAAACTTTGGTCACCAAATTTTCTAAGCAAAAAAAAATAAAAATGATTGTTTTAAGTAAATATCAACTAATCCATTGACATTCAGTAGTATGTGTGTTTTTTTAGAACGCAGATAAGCGTGAAAAAGGCAAACTTTAACTTCTTTTGTAACAAACATAAAGGTCAGACCGTCATTTGGTTGTAATGAATTTGGACGAATTTAAAAGACAAGTTTTACCGTTTAAGAACAAGCTTTTTCGCTTTTCATACCGAATTGTGGGGACTAGGCCTGAGGCGGAAGACGTCGTTCAAGAAGTTTTTATAAAACTTTGGAAAACCAGAGAAGAATTGACCAAATACCGGAATTTAGAAGCTTGGGCAATGACTTTGACAAGAAACCTTTCCATTGATAAGATAAGATCAAAACACCGGAAAAATAATGAAATTGGAGAAAGCCTACATTTAGCAAGTTCAAACACAACACCTTATAAAATGACTGAATTTTCCGACACCATTAAACACATTCAAAATTTTATCAATGATTTGCCTGAAAAGCAAAAGATGGTTATTCAGCTAAGAGATTTACAAGGGTATACTTATCAAGAAATAGCAGACATACTTTCCATTTCTATGAGCCAAGTGAAAGTGAATTTATTCAGAGCAAGAACAACAGTTAAGACAAAACTGAAAAATCAAGAATCTTATGGTGCCTAATGACATTAAAAAACTATTGGAAAAATATTGGCTTACGGAAAGTACGCTGGAAGAAGAAGCGAGACTTAAGCAGTATTTCGAATCCGATCAAATCGATCCCTCTTTAATGGAGGATAAACAACTATTCGATTATTTCAAAGCAGATCAGCACTTGCAGTTGGATGATTCTTTTGATGAAAATCTTCTTAACGAAATTATTGCATTAAAGGAACCAGCTAAAAATTTTAGATTGCTGCCCTTTATTTCGAGAATAGCGGCAGTAGGATTGTTTTTGTTTGGAGCGGGATTTTTGTATCAACAATTCGAAGTTGAAGATACCTCAACGGCCGACCTGTATGAAGATACTTATGAAGACCCTGCATTGGCTTACGAAGAGGCTAAAACAGCAATATTACTTTTATCAAAAACTTTAAACAAGAGTAAAAAAACACTTGATAAAGGTTTGTCAAAAATACATAAAACAACAAAGATCATTAAGAACCAGTCTTCAAAAATCGATCTCGAGTAGAATCTAGATACTGGTTGTATTTAATTTACAAATAAAGTTTAAAATAATAAAAATGAAATATTTATTGATATGCATAGCGGTGCTTTTCTGTTGCCCGTTTACGAGCTATTCGCAAAATGACGCGATCTCTCAATACTTTGAAAGATACATGGAAGACGATCGCTTTACTTCCGTTTACGTAAGTCCTAAAATGTTCCAGTTGCTTGGACAAATTGATTTAGAAGGACTGGAAGAAATCAATGCTGCAGAAGCAAAAATGATTATGGAAGTCGTAGAAGATGTAGAAAGCATTCGGGTATTGACTTCTGATTATGATGCAGAGCATTTGTATAAAGAGGCTACGAAAGAAATAAGTACACACGATTATGATTTATTGGTTAGTGTAAAAGACCAAACTGAAAACGTAAAACTATGGACCAAATCAGATGGACCATTGATCAAAGAATTGTTTTTGCTGGTAGGTGAACTTGATGAATTTGTAATGGTGAGTCTCACAGGAGATATTGATCTTAAAAAGATTTCCAAACTAGCTAAAGCAATCGACGTAGAAGGCTTGGAGCATCTTGAAAAAATTGATGGAATTAATAAACAATAAAAAGTAGGCTTAACCACAAAAAAATGAAAACTAAACTACCATTGCTTTTTATTGCGCTCATTGTTTTTTGTGTTGGTCAAGCACATGCTCAGAGTGGAGTGAAAGGACTATTTCGGAAATACAAGTATGAAGATAATGTTGTGAAATTATCCTTGCCTGGTTTTGTTATTAAAATGGGAGCGGGGATTGCAAAGTCGGTCGTGGATGAACCAGAGATCAAGGAGTTGTTGAAGTTTGTCAAAAAGATTGGAAAGACAAAAGTCATGGTGATGGAAGATCGGAATCCAGTGCAGAGAAGAGACCTTAGACAAATGCTTCATCAATCAAGGAAAAAGAATAATTTTTCTGACCTCATTCAAGTAAATGAGCATGGCACAAGTATGAATTTTTTGATTCGACAACAGAAGGATAAAACTAAAAAAGGTGTTTTTAAACCGGGAAAAATTAAAAATATTATTTTGGTTTTAAATGAAAAAGACAACTTCGTTTTGGTCAGTATGAAGACCAAGTTTACAGTAGCAGATTTGAGTGAATTGATTCGGAATTTAATTCAGATGCAAATGGAAGAAGAGAAGGAAATTATCCCTAAAAAAGACCCGGCAAACCGTCCGCAGGTATGATCTAGGTTCGTGAAACTGAGATAAAGGCCAAAAAAAGTTTTCCACATGTTAATAACTTAAAGCCAGTAACATTTTGAAATGTACTGGCTTTTTGTAAATTTATTTATAAGGAGATTTGTTGATATGTTTTTCTCCTATCATGTACATTGTATAAAATCCTGTATATCAGCTTTTTGTATAATATAATCTCAATTAAAAAATTGAATAAACGTAACTGCAAATTGCAACGTTTTTCAAGAAAAAGAACAAAACTACACTTTCAAAAGA
This sequence comes from uncultured Saprospiraceae bacterium, assembly GCA_938041325.1. Classification (GTDB taxonomy): domain Bacteria; phylum Bacteroidota; class Bacteroidia; order Chitinophagales; family Saprospiraceae; genus CALIAG01. Next base: position 3,972 of record CALIAG010000365.1, read on the forward strand.
AGGGTACACAGACTATGTCACACTTTAGAAACACTACTCCATATGCAGGGCGGAATGGCCTTGTTAAAATTGTGGAATCCATTATTGAAACTAAAATTCAATATGCTAAACAACAGCAGGATTTCCTTTGTAAATCTCTTGATATTTTACAACAAGCTCAAGGCGGTGTAACAGTAGCTCAAGCTAAACTCGTTTCAGAAGATTCCGAATCTCGTTTTCACGAAATAATGGATCAAATGGAACAAATGGTTTATTCTATTGAATTGCTTTTGATGATTAAAACTTTTCTACGCGGAGAAACGGTAAATGCTATTTATGATCTGATGATCAATGATAAATACCTTTTTTACGCCCCAGAAAAACTACAACAGCTTCTCAACCTTGAAGTGTTTTTATTTGGAGACGAAACTTCTCTTTCAGAAAATTAAAAGCAATCGGTCTACCACTCTGGATTTTACTAAGTGAATTCTGAGCTAAATTTCTTATGTTTACAAAAGGGAAAACCACTTTGTATAACATAAATACCAATCATGCTTTTCAAGAGAACGCTACTATTTTCAGTTTTACTGATCTGTCTTTCTTTCCAATATTCTTTCGCACAAAATCCTATTCCTCCAACTTCTGCAGCGGAGAGAATCGCTACTTACGAAACGCGAAAGGCATTAGGCAAAAATTCCATAGCCAATCAAATTAATTTTCGAAACGTTGGCCCCACAGTATTTAGTGGTAGGGTCGTAGACCTGGATGTTCATCCAACAGATCCGTCTATTTTTTATGTGGCCTATGCGTCTGGTGGACTCTGGAAAACAGAAAATAATGGCACCACTTTCAAACCTATATTTGACAACGAAATCGTCATGACCATTGGAGACATCGCTGTTGACTGGGAGAACGAAATCATATGGGTTGGAACTGGGGAAAACAATTCTAGTCGTTCTTCCTTCTCTGGATTAGGAATGTTCAAAAGTACCGATGATGGTAAAACCTGGGAACGGAAAGGCTTGGAAGAAAGCCACCATATAGGAAGAGTTATTTTACATCCAACGAATCCCGATATCCTTTGGGTCGCCGTTTTGGGACATTTATATTCTCCTAATAAAGAACGAGGTATTTATAAAACGATAGATGGTGGAAATACTTGGACACAAACGTTATATGTCAATGAAAATGCAGGAGCAGTAGATTTGAGTATTGATCCCCAAAATCCAGATATGCTTTTTGCTTCTACTTGGGAAAGAGAACGTCGTGCATGGGATTTTAAAGAAGCGGGTTCTGGTTCTGGTATTTATAAAAGTGCTAACGGTGGAACAGATTGGGAGAAGATCAGTACGGAAGCAAATGGCTTTCCGGACGGTCAGGGTACTGGACGTATTGGTTTGGCTTTGACTAAGCAAGACAGCAAAAATATTCTTTATGCAATTGTAGACAATTATAATCGTCGACCGAAAAAAGATTTGAAGAAAGAAGGAGATGGCTTGGTGAAAGCTGATTTCAGGAATATGAGCAAAGAGAACTTTTTGAAATTAGAAGACAAGAAGTTGACTAAATTTTTAAAGTCCAACGGTTTTCCAAAAAAGTATTCTGCGAAGTCTGTTAAAGCAATGATCAAGTCTGATAAAATTACCAGTAAAGCTTTGGTAGAGTATTTAGAAGATTCGAATTCTCTTTTATTCGATACAGAGGTAGTCGGCGCAGAGGTATACCGTTCGGAAGACAATGGTCAATCCTGGAAAAAAACGCATGAAGGTTATTTGGATCATGTATATTATTCTTATGGATACTACTTTGGGCAAATTAGAGCATCGGCAATAGATCCTGATAAGATTTTTATATACGGAGTTCCTATCCTGATTTCTAAGGATGCTGGAAAAACTTGGAAATCAATAAACAGAGAAAATGTACACGTTGATCATCATGCGCTTTATGTAAATCCTAATCGAGATAAACACATCATATTAGGGAACGATGGTGGCGTTAATATTTCTTATGATGATGGTGAAAATTGGGTGAAATGTAATTCTCCTGCAGTGGGACAATTCTACTCTGTAAACGTAGATAATGCGGAACCGTATAATATCTATGGCGGTTTGCAAGACAACGGTGTATGGACTGGACCAAGTACGTATAAGGAGTCCGTTCGCTGGCACAACTCCGGTCATTATCCTTACAAAGAAATCATGGGTGGAGATGGAATGCAAGTTCAAATTGATAGTCGAAACAGAGACTTGGTTTATACCGGTTACCAATATGGAAATTACTTTCGTGTAAATCAAAGAACAGGAAAGCGAACCAAAATTACGCCCAAACATGATCTAGGAGAACGGCCACTGCGCTGGAACTGGCAATCGCCAATTCACCTCTCTATTCACAATGAAGACATCGTCTATTTTGGTTCAAATAAATTGCATCGGTCTTTTAACAAAGGAGAAAATTTTTCTGACATTTCTGGAGACCTAACCAAAGGCGGACAAAAAGGAGATGTAGCTTTTGGTACCCTAACGAGTATCCACGAATCTCCTCTGCAGTTCGGTTTAATTTACGTCGGTACGGATGACGGCTATGTACATGTTACGCAGGATGGCGGCAACAATTGGACAAATATCACAGCTGGTCTTCCATCAGATTTATGGGTGACGAAAGTGTATGCTTCTCAGTATGAAAAAGGACGCGTCTATGCTTCTTTAAATGGATTCAGATGGGACGATCACAATTCATATATCTACGCATCTGAAAACTTTGGCAAGACTTGGACCAAACTAGGAACGGATTTGCCAAAGGAAGTCATCAACGTGATCAAAGAGGATCCTAAAAATGAAAACCTAATCTATGTAGGTTCGGATCACGGCTTGTATGTGAGTCTGGATAGAGGCCAATCTTTTATGTTGCTGAACAATGGCTTGCCGGCTGTTTCGATACATGATGTGGTTGTGCAAGAACGAGAAGGTGATTTGGTATTGGGAACGCATGGTCGATCATTTTATGTCGGTTCGGTCAAAGAATTGCAACAGATGACTGAAGGAGTTTTATCGAAAAAATTATATGCTTTCGATTTAGGTAAAGTGAAATACAATTCGCGTTGGGGCAATGCTTGGAACAAATGGCGTAAACCACAAATCACAAAAATCAAGATTCCATTTTATACCAATAGTACTGGGAATATGGCGATCAGCATCAAAACTGAAAAAGGTCTTTTGCTTAAAAATTTACAACATGCTTCTAGCAAAGGTTTGAACTATGTAGAATATGATCTGTCGTTTATGGGGAGCAATGCCAAAGACTATGAGAAATATTTAAATAGCATTCAAAAAGAAGGAGACGAAATCGTTCTCAAAAAAAGTGATGATGATAAATGGTATTTGAAGCCTGGGAAGTATGAGGTGGAATTGTTTAAGGATGGGGTGACGATAGTGAAAGAGTTGGTGGTGAAGTAGGGGGGCGGTTTTCGGGAGTACGTGATTCTTTTGGTTTTCGAAAATCGTGAATCTTTCGGTTTTCGGGAGTACGTGAATCTTTCGGTTTTCGAATATCGTGAGTCTTTCGGTTGTACGGTTTTCGGTAGATCGTTTTTCTTTTGGTTTTCGCTTGTCGCTAGTTTTGGTCTTCGACCAAGATGATTTATCAAGC
>CALIAG010000366.1 GCA_938041325.1 uncultured Saprospiraceae bacterium
TTTATAGGGTTGCTAGTCGCAGCTTTTAGGGCGTGGTAGCCAGTGGTTAAAAGAGCAACTAGGATTACCAAGAAAAGAGCGACTCCGTATATCCAAAATTTCATTTGTGTTTGATAGGCAAAAGTTCCTAACCATTGACTCATAAAATACCATGCACAAATGAATGCTGGAAGGGCAGCCAAAAGAACTAGAACCAAGAAATTTTTGGTTAATAAATAAACAATATCTCTGGTCTCGGCTCCTAGTATTTTCCGAATGCCTAATTCTTTTTTTCTTTGCTCTGCGATGAAGGAGGAAAGTCCCAAGAGACCTAAACAAGCCACTGCAATCATTAGAATACTAAAGAGCGTAAATATTCTTGCTCTGATCTGATCGGCTTCATATAACTCCATAAAATTTTCATCAACAAACTCATATTCAAATGGATTATTTGGGAAAATTGTATTCCATGTATTTTCGGTAAAAGCAATTAAGCTTGATAATTCTGTGCCATCGTCTACTTTTAGTTTGACATGTACATTGGTATTGCCAAATTGCGGGAAAAATGCCAATGGTGTAATTGGGTTGTACAAAGACTGTTGGTGAAAATCTTTAACTATTCCAACTACATAAAAAACTGACGAATCTCTTCCACCTGAATCTCGAAATTTCTTACCTATCGGGTCTTTCCATCCGAATCTTTTAACCATTGATTCATTAATGATTATTGCTTCTGTACTATCTGTACTGCGATCGGGATCAAAATTTCTACCGTTAACAATTTTTATACCTAGAGAAGAAAAATAATTATAGTCAACTCCATATAAATCAATGCCATATTCTTCCATTCTTCCTTCCTCCAATTCAACATCCAATAAATTTTTACCAACTCCTCCTCCTGGAGAATTAGAGGCGGATCCTATTTCCAGAATATTGGGGTTCTCTAAAAGTTGAGTAAATAATATCGGATTTTTTTCTTCTGCTAATGAACGAGGAACATCAATTTTCATGACGTTTTCTTTTTCAAAGCCTAGATTTTTTTCACTCAAATAATTCATCTGATCATAGATAACTCCTGTACCAATAATCATGAACATGGTAATACCAAATTGTATTCCTATCAGGACTTTTCTCAATCTTTGATTACCTCCGTCTGTAGACAAACTTCCTTTCAAAACTTTTATAGGTTCGAATGCAGAAAGGAAAAAGGCTGGATAACTTCCACCTATGACGCCTACTAAAAACAAGACGCCAAACATGGCCAATAAAACGGTAGGGTTTCCTATCAAATCATTCGTTAATTGCAAACCAAAAGTCTCATTGAACAATGGCAATAAAGCATTGACTAAGGCAAAACTAAGGAACATGGCAAACAATGTAAACAAGACAGATTCCGATAAAAACTGTAGCATTAGTTGTTGCCGGCTTGAACCAAGTACTTTCCGTACACCAACTTCTTTGCCTCGTTGTGTTGCTCTCGCGGTGGCTAGATTCATGTAGTTGATGCATGCAATTAGCAACATTAAAAAAGCGACAACACCGAATACATAAAGGAAACCGACTTGTCCTGTTGGCTCCGCTTCTCCTTCAAATGTTGATTTAAGGTGAATGTCATTTAATGCAATTAATTCATATTTAATGGTAACACCTGCTTGTTCAAATATCGGTTCAACGTGGTCTTTTATAACTTCTGGCAATTTGGATTCGAATGCAATTGGATCGGTCCCTTTTTGTAAAAGAACATAAGTAAATAAGCGAAAGCCGCCCCATGATCTTGGATCAGGATTCATAAAATTGGGGAAGGTATTTGCTGAGAACATCACATCAATAATAAAGCTTGAATGCTTTGGCATTTCTTTGTAGACACCAGTTACTTTGTACGTTCTACCACTTGGTGTTTCTACCAATTTATCGAGCGCTCTTTCCTTACCAAATAGTTTTTCAGCAACTTTGTCACTAAGAACAGTTGTGTTTGGTTCCTTTAAAGCTGTTTCATAATCTCCTTCAATAAGATCAAAAGTAAAAACATCAAATATCGTTGAATCAACAATGAAAGTATTTTCTTCAAAGTAAAACTTATCTTCATACTCCAACCGCGTTCTCCCATTTGCAATTAGTCTTACATATTCTTCAACTTCACTGTAATTATTTTTAAGTTCCATACCCAATGGAAGTTGAGAGGACGCCCAACGGAAGTGATCGTCTTTTTCAGAAATATCAGAAGATATCCGATAAATTTGATCCGCCTTTTCATGGTACTGATCGTATCTTGTTTCATGCTTTAAAAAAAGAAGAATAAACAAAGTGGACGTTACTCCAATGGTTAAACCGAGAATATTCAAAAAGGTATAAACTGGTTGTCGGCGGATGTTTCGCAAAGTCAACTTGAGATAATTCTTAATCATAGCTTTTACTAATTTAGTTTTCTTCTAAAAATATTCGCTTCCTATTTCACCATTGCTCTTCCTGTGCCTGATCCAACTTTAATCGTTACATCAGAGTCATCGAATTTCTTGGTTTTGTGTAAAGTCTGGTTTCGGCCTTCCCCTTCTACCCATTCTTTATCAAAACTGAATGGTGCTTTAATTTCACCAGATCTTTTTCCGCAAGTCATGGTAAGCACACCGGTGAGCGAATGACCATTTGTAATTACTCTTGCATTGCCTGTTCCAGAATTGACTTTGATATCTGCTTTAGAGGAAGAAGACAATTGTAGTTCTACAGTCCCTGTACCTGAAGCAAATTTAGAATCCTCATTAATAGCAAGCTCTGCAGCACGTACACTCCCCGTACCGCTGTTGGCAGTAAAGCCTCCACTTCCTTTACTTAGGTTAACTTGACCAGTTCCAGAGTTGGCTCTAATCTCTCCATTGATATGTGTTAATTCCACACTCCCGGTGCCTGTATTAAAATTTAAATCTCCTTGGCAATTTTCAACTTTGATATTACCTGTTCCGCTGTTCCATTTTAAATCCCCCATGCAATTATCAAAACTTATATTTCCTGTTCCATTGTTGCCTTCTAATTCACCAGAAAATTGAGCAAGCGTTACATCTCCTACGCCCAGGTTGGCCTCTAGTTCTAAACCAGATGGCAAATACAAAATCCATTGAGAATTATCCTTACTATTCTTTCGTCTATCCTGTTCAATGATGACCAACTTATTTCCTCTCTTTTCAATTTTTACTTTCAGGTCTTTTTCATTATAAAGCCCTTTAACATCTACGTCAGCGCCTTTAGCAGATTTAACTTCAAGGTCTCCAACGGCTATTTCTATTTCAACTTTTTCTACTCCTTCAAAAGTCTTATCAACATTATAATTTTGA
>CALIAG010000367.1 GCA_938041325.1 uncultured Saprospiraceae bacterium
GTAAGTTCCATCTCGTTTTCTATAACTAACCAGGAAAGCCATTGAGGTAGCAGAGTAGGCATAGCAAAGGGAGTTGCTGCCTTGGACATGGTATTTCTGCATGGCGAGTTCATGAGAAAAGAAAACCATGGTTGCTTTTTCGGAAAAATAAACATTGAATTCATCTTCTGGAGTCCAATTGGCAGAAGCCGTTTCGAATTGAATTTCTTCAACGACTTGCAGATTCCAATTCAATGCTTCTCCTAATTTATTGATATCTTTGTCAAAATTTTGATCGATGACAAGCCCGGCAATGTTGAATCCCATATTTGTGTTTTAAGTTTGTAAATTACAATATCCTGATTTCGATGTCAAAGAATTGTTCTTGGAAATTAATTTTTGATGAAATTTTATTTGTTGAAATTATTTTCTGAAAATTGAATCAAGGTTTTTTTCAATTTTAAACCATCGATTCGTTGTTTGGTGCGGATATCCTTCTTCCTACCAAATTCGCGACTATTTCTATTCGAGAAAGGAAACTATTTTTTTACCAAAAACCTCCATATCTGGTTCGGAATGCTTGGGCATAGAAATAGAACAAACATAAGTCTTCCCTATAAAAGACAGGACTTTAAATTGACCGAAATTTTGAATTTTGGATTCAAAGTAAACACCTTTTTTTTCTATGGAGGTTACTGCAACCATTTTTAAATCCATACTCAAGCCTGTTCGAATAATTTTAGAAACACTTTCTTTTATTGTCCAAAGTAAAGTTGATTTTTCTGCTTCATTTAATTCAAATGCTTGAAGTAAATCCATTTCGGAATCGTTGACCATGCTTTGCATAGCACTTGTTTTTTCATGATCAATTTTTTCTAGATCAATGGCAAGAGGATGCGCTTCAGGAAAAGCCAAAGCCATTCCAACATCCTCACAATGACTAATGCTGAGCTGGATTTGATCACCACGATAATTTTTTAGAATAGGGAATTTGAAAACGCCAAAACCTATGGCCAAAGATTTTAAGGCTTCTTCTCCAATCAATTCTGACAAGGCATGGCGAGCGGAAACTCTACCGAGCAAGTAGGTGAATTTTCTTTTTTTAAATTTAAGTTGATTGAAATGTGCCAATTCTTCTTGGTGCAAAATCGACAGACTGGATTCCAATTCTGAAAAACTACCTTTTACGCATGCAAACGAAGCAAGGTGGGTTTCTTCTTTGCGCTGTAAAACTATTTGGCCTTTCGTCTGTATTTTATCCATGTCTCTTATCTGAATGCTGAAGATTCAAAACTAAAGTATTTTTACACTATTTTACAATCCAAGATAAATTATCTAAGTTGGAGAACAATTGTTAACAAATTTTTTCTTTTTTCGTAAACATCTTTAGACTTATTAAAACCCAAAATGAAAAAGAATACAGCTGTACTTTTAATGCATTGTCCTGATCAACGAGGGATAATTAGAGCAGTAACCGATTTTTTATATGAAAATAATGGAAACATCATATACTTGGATCAACACACGGACTACTCTTGTGATCAGTTTTTTATGAGAATAGAATGGGAGATTGACTCTTTTTTGATAAGCCGTGAAAAGATAGGCGAGTATTTCGAAACGTTGTTGGCCAAAAAATTTGACATGGTTTGGAGCCTACATTTTTCCGATCAGAAAAAGAGAATGGCAATTTTTGTCACCAAGCTTTCTCATTGTTTATACGATTTATTGTACCGCTATCATTCCAAGGAATGGAAACTGGAAATACCACTCATTATTTCCAACCATGAAACACTAAAGCCTATTGCAGATCAATTTGACATTCCTTTTTACCATTTTCCAATAACAAAAGATACAAAGGAAGCGCAAGAAGCCAAACAATTGGCATTGCTAAAAGAACACGACATCGATCTCATTGTGTTGGCCCGTTACATGCAGATTGTAACTGGAAATTTCATCAGTAAGTTTCCAAACCAAATTATAAATATCCATCATTCTTTTTTACCTGCTTTTGTAGGATCCAAACCTTATCATGCTGCACATACCCGAGGGGTTAAAATCATCGGTGCAACTTCTCATTATGTTACAGAAGATTTAGATGCTGGCCCGATCATCGAGCAAGGAGTATGTTCTGTGAGCCATAAAGAAAAAGTGTCAGATTTTATTCGGAAAGGGAAGGATATTGAAAAGATTGTTTTGTCAAATGCCATTGCCAAGGATCTGGAACATAAGATTTTGGTATTTGATAATCGGACGGTGGTATTTGATTAGCAAAGGATCTATTAGAAAACAACCAAAGTGAAGTAATAACAGAACGCGAAAAAGGTTAAAGAGTAAATTTATTGGCGACTAAGTTTGGGAAAGAAAAGAGGAGGATAGTGCAGAGAAGGAATAATTTGAAAAAGGAAAATTAAATAGAATTTGAGCAGTTGACATTGTTTTGTCAAAAGGGAGGGACCCACCCAATAGCCGCCACCGCCGTCCAATTTTTGGACGCATTTTCAACAAGACATAGCGCTCTTGCTTAACCTCAGATCGTTTTCTAAGATTAGTTATTTTAAAGTATAGATAAGGTGCGTTCGAACTTAGCCCTTCTATAACAAAGACGCAGGATTTTCAAAATTCCATAAATTTTCAAGACGAGTTTGCTTAAGTAGAAACTTTATTTGCACGTAAGTTCTTTTAAATCAATCACTTAGGATGCGACATTTTTTTTTAAAAAAAATCAGTTTTTTCAAAAAGAAAACAATTGTAAATAGAGAAATGGCTGGGTAAAAGAAATAGAATTAGAACATGCAGTTTAATCCAAATCGTAAGCCACAAGTAGGTGTTCTTTCTAGAAAACAATTTCCTTCCCTGCCAATGCAGTCTCCTGTTCCGGCAATATTTCGCAATTGTCCCAAAGGCCGGTTTTTAAGGTTCTAGCATATTCAACAGTGAGTTGATGCAGGTGCATTTGGAGCGCAGCTTCGTGGTGATTGTAAGTATAAGAATGGTGTTTGAAATGAAGCTTGTTGGATGGATCTGTATTCAAGAGCATGTACCATACCCGTTCGGTGCCGTCATTTGCTGGCATACCAATTACGCCAGGGTTGAGCCAATGCTTTTCGTTTTGTGTTTGCGAAAAAGGCAACCCACAATGTCCGGCTAATATTAATTGAGCTTCTGCCGCTTTGAAATTTTCTTCCTTTTTCGACCAAGGAGTCGATTCAAAAACATAACCAGCCGTTTCAAACATTGAACCATGCACCACCATGCTCTTCAATCCTGCATATTCGAATTGAATGAAATCGGGCAATTCATGCATCCATTTAATCGATGATTCACTTAATTGCCTCTTCGCATAAGGATACCATTGATTGGAAAATATATTGCAACGGCTGCCTTCATCAAAGTTACAGCCGCAATCTTCTCCTCCTTCCCGCAATTGAATTTCAACATTTCCAGCGATACAATGTATGCCCCAATCCTTTACAAACTGGACACATTGCTCTGGTTGCGCGCAATAGCCAACAACATCTCCGGTACATATTATTTGATTTCTGGAAATATTATGCTGATCAGCAATTTGCTTCATTTTTTGCAGAGATTGCAGATTACTATACACTCCGCCAAAGACCAGCAATTGATCATTTAATTTCCCAATGTCTTTTGTACTCTTTTTTCTATTCATGTTAAAATGGTATCGGCCTGAAAATTCAAAAAGAACTAACGCATCAATCCGGTTAAAAATTTCCTAGTTGTACAGATTAATTATTGGATTAAATTTTAAAATAATTCTACTTCCAAATTTTTGGAATATAAAACAAAATAAAGCAAGCGATCAAACCCCAAATATTTGACCAGAGTAAACTTGCATAACGGCCTTCTGTAAAAATTAAAGCTTCCGGAAAATAACCTAAGGCCAAAATAACCCCAACCCCAATCCCAAACCAAACCGGTAGATGAAAAGAAAGCGAAGGAGCTTTTACATTCCACAATAAAAATACCGGAGCCAATCCCATTACCATGGTACCACTCACGGTTGTAGCAGATAATATTTCCGGATTAGCAAAAACGGGTAGCGTTCCAACAATGACCAGAGCAACCATCATCAATCGTCCTTTGCTCACGGTCTTCAATCGGTCTTGCCCCAAATCAATAACGACTAATTTTGAAAAGGAACTAAAAGTAGAATCCAAAGTAGATGCTGCAGAAGTGATCATAATAAAATTCATAGCCAACATCGCTGCCGTTCCCAATAATTTACTCACCTCCACAGCTGCTTGTCCTTTTAAGCCCTCCGCACTTGCGAAGATTCCGACAAAGCTAAATACAACAATGCAAAAGAATCCGAGTACAGCGGCTATTAAATAAGCCTTTAAGGTGATCTTTGGCGTACTGATAAAACCCCGATCTGTCAACACAGGATCATGGAAAGGATAACTGAAACTTTGTAAGAAGGCGGCCAATAAGAGATTTACTCCAGTTGCCATAGTCCAAGTTCCAGATTGTACAAAAGTAGTAATACCACTGCCTTCTCTGGGCAAAATGAATCCCAATAAAATGACCAGCAATACGCCAAAGAAAACCATCTGTATGGCATCGGTCATCAAAGAACTTCGCAATCCACCTTTCATGGTATAGGCCAACGTTAATCCTGTCATTACGAGGATTGCTAAATAATAATTAGATGTTCCTGCATCTCCAAAATAACTGCCAATGACCATTGTGTTCGACCAAACTTCATTGAACAACCGGAATGCAATTAGAACAGAAAACACAACAATGGCTCCTCTTCCAAACTTCCCACGCAAAAAATCATGTATACTCCCAAATCCTCCTTTCGAACGCAATTGGTATATGACGATCCCACCTACAATAAAGGAAAAGTAATACATGGCATAAGCCACCCCGCCAACCATCCCAAATTCCAAACCAAGGTTGGCAGCATTCGTGATTGACTTTGCAAATATCCAGGAAATAACTAAGCTGCTTACCAAAATGAATAGACCAGGTTGGCCACCGCTCTTATCTTTTGCAGAAAAGAACTCTTCCACGGTTTTCGAATAAGGAGCTATTGTAAAAAATAGCAAACCAAATCCGATCAGTAATATCCATTGAAGAAGTAGTGGATCCATGTAGCTTGTTAAA
>CALIAG010000368.1 GCA_938041325.1 uncultured Saprospiraceae bacterium
GTTCATTGTCTTTTACCCATTTCAATTTGGATGCTGTAAAGTTTCCAGGAGAATTTAAATAGTGGGACAAACAATGTTCTTGCCCCAATGAATCAAATGCTTTGTTGCCAATGTCTACTGCTCTGCTATCGCACCAAATGATTGCTGGTCGCAATACATGTTGGTTTTTATCTACCAAAACCAAACCATGCATTTGATAAGAGATGCCAATACTTTTAATGTCTTCAGAATTGACTTTGCTGTTTTCGAGGAGTGTTTTTGTTGCGATACAAAGTGCTTCCCACCACAATTCCGGATGCTGCTCGGCCCAACCTGTTTGGCGCGAAATGATATCCATTTCAATAGCAGGATGTTGTGTCAATTGAATGGTTTTACCAGAAGCTGCTTCAATCAAAGCGGCTTTTACCGAAGAACTTCCTATGTCGTATCCAATTAAATACACGTTTTGATGAAGGTTTTGTATTTGTAAAAAATCATTTTCAAAATATATCTAATCGTATTAAGAATTTTTGGAATATTATTTTGAAAACAAGTTTGTTCGCAATACAAAGAACGGGAATGTTGTTGATGAAGAAGATAATTTGCTACTTCACAATTACTTCCAAACTCAATAAAAAATACGTCACAATTACGTCAGATGGTAAGATTCTTAGATGTTATCTAAAATTTCGATGAGCTTTTTCCCTTTTGGGACCATTAGCTTTTTGCGTAAACGATACCTTTTCGTTTCAACGCCTCTAATAGAAAGGTTGAGTTTGGAAGCTATTTCTTTGGAAGACATCCGCATTTTGAGAAAGGTGGACATTTTCAACTCTTCGAAAGTCAGCGTAGGGAAATCTTCTTTTAGCCTTTTGAGAAAATCATCATTAAGAGAATTAAAATGTTCTTCAAAAACATCCCAGTTGCTTTCAGGGTCTGCAACTGACTTTAATAAATGATTGATTTGATCCAGTCGTTTGCTTGTATTGCTGTTTGAACTTTGGGATTGGAGTTCCTTCAATTCTTTTGACAATTTATGAAGCAACTTATTTTTAGAATCCAATTGAATGGATTGGCGGGTAATCAGTTTATTCTTATCTCGAATCTCTTCTTTTAAGTTGTTGTTTTGAACCCGCATATTGCGAACAAAAGAAGTATTGTCTCTGGTTTGATTGAGGAGTCTATTCAAATTGGCCAGCCAATAATTATAGGCTTGTGAACACATTCCGAAGTTAAATTCTGGTTCACAAATTTCTACTGGACTAACACCCTTTGTTGCCTCTTCAACACTGTTATAAAAGCCAATCCCAACGCCTGCTCCACGTGCTGCTCCAATCGCTCCGGTTGTATCGACAACTTCAATGTGATTGCCCAATAGGGTAGCGATGGTTGTTGAAAATACTTTTGATTGAAACATATTATCATTTCCAACCCGAATGACATCCACATCCAGCCCCAATTCTTTCAACATGTTTATACCATAAACAAATGAAAAAGCGACGCCCTCTAAAGACGCTCTATATATATGAGCACGACTATGGCGATTGAACTCAACGTTATAGATATGTGATTCTAAGTTTTTATTGTTAAAAATGCGTTCTGAACCGTTTCCGAATGGAAGAATACAAATGCCTTCAGATCCAACCGGTACGGAAGAAACCATTCTTTCCATGTCTGAATAGTTGGTCCCACTTCTCGCAATTTGTTGTTTTATCCAACTGTATTGCATTCCAGCACCATTGATGCAAAGCAGCATCCCCATTCTGTCAAAGTTCTCTTCATAGTTTACATGAGCAAAGGTATTAACTCTTGATTGTTCATCGTAAACTGGTCGATCCACAATACCATATACCACACCAGAAGTTCCTGAAGTTGCTGCAATTTCGCCAGGATTCAATACATTCAAAGCCAAAGCATTATTGGGTTGGTCCCCTGCACGATAACTTACCGGAGTATCTAAAGCTAAGCCAGTTTCGATTGATGCTTGTTGGTTTACAGTTCCAAGAATGGAGAAAGTTGGGCTTGGTTCTGCCAATATATTTTCATCGATAGAAAAATAATTCAGTAAATTTTTCGCAAGCGTTTTATTATTGAAATCCCAAAATACCCCTTCGCTTAATCCAGAAATAGTGGTACTTATTTTACCTGTCATTTTCATCGCGATGTAATCTCCAGGCAACATGATTTTATAAATTTTTTTATAAATATCAGGTTCGTTATCCTTGACCCATTTTAACTTTGAAGCAGTGAAATTCCCAGGTGAGTTCAAATAATTTTTGATACAATATTCTTGACCAATATCTTTAAAAGCTTGGTCACCAATACTAACCGCGCGGCTATCGCACCAGATGATGGAGGGTCTTAAAACTTGATAATCTTTGTCAACCATTACCAATCCATGCATTTGATAGGCGATACCAATGCCTTTGATATCTTTTGCTGAAATATTGTTTTGAGACAACAACCTTTTTGTGCCTTGACAAACATTCCGCCACCAAATCTCAGGTTGCTGTTCTGCCCAACCTTTTTGACGTGCGATGATATCCATATCTGCATCTGGGTATTGCACAACCGATAAAACCCTCTGAGTCGAAGCATCGATCAAAGCCGTTTTTACTGTGGTACTTCCTAAGTCATAACCGATTAAATACATGATATATTACGCCATTTATACGTCAAATATAACACATTTAAAGCAAACTTGAAAGATGCAAAGAAAGAAGCTCTTCAAAAAGTGAGGCGAAACTATAGTTATCAAAGAGATGAATGAAGTGAAATATAGAGAGGAATAGACTAAAAAAGAGAGCCTTGAATTGGGCCTTTGTATTTGTATTCAGCCAATAAATCTATATCATTCTCAGAAACTTTATTTACCCGAGGAGATACTTGATACGCTTTTAAAAAATCATCTGGATAAGGTTGAATAATCGAGATGACTTCTTTGGCTGGAAGGCTTTGGTCCAACCAGATCTGCTCCTGTTCTGGAAGAAGAATTGCAGGCATTCGATTGTGAATCTCCTCCATTAATTTATTTGGACCTTGCGTAAGCATAGAGAAGGTGAAGACATTTTCATTATTGGCATTTTTCCATTGTTCCCAAATTCCTGCGACACAAAAAATCGCTTCCGTTTTTAAACCTATTCGATAAGGAATTTTTTCTTTTCCCTTCCTTTTCCATTCGTAAAAACCATCGATTGGAACCAAGCATCTTCTTTGATTTATAGCTTGCTTGAAAGCAGGTTTTTCCAAAATGGTTTCAATTCGGGCGTTGATCATCTTGCTGCCAACGGATGGTGATTTTGACCAGTAGGGGATAAGTCCCCATTGAAAATATTGAAGGTGCAATGCGTCATCGCTGGTAACAACGGGATGCCTATGTGTAGGAGCGATATTGAAACTAGGAAGTGGATTATAATTGACTAAATCATCTGAGTAAAAAGTAGCACCGAAGCGTTCTTCCAGGTCTTTTTCCGTTTTATTTAAGGAGGATCTTCCACACATTATCAGGATGTTAAATCGTTAACTATTTGTAATTATCACTGGTTCTTAAAACGAAATACTTAGAACACAGTCTTAATAATACTAAAGATAAGGGAAACTTATTAGACTTAATTTTAAGAATCCTGAAAGGATGACATTATTCTAAAAAAGTTAAAATGATCCATTTATTAAACCCAGAATGGGTGACATTATCCGCATTCCAAACGAAACTAAAGATAATAAATAAAAAAAAACCTGGCTTGTGTGGTAGCCAGGTTTTTGTTGGTGTTCTCAAATACTTTTGCTTGACAAATAAAGACTAGAATTCATCTTTGTAATACCGAATCATAGCCTGAATTTTCCGGTTATTTAGCAAGCTAGGTACCAATTCAAATATTTTATTTCTACTAGAAAAGTCGTGTAGGAGAGCCTCTTTTAAAATTTTAAATGCTGTATCAAAATCATTTTTTAAGAAATGACATGCAGCATTACAGTAAGCTAAATCAGGACTAGTAGAGTCATCAACCATTTCATTCAAAAACAATTCCGCTTTTGTAATTTCGTTAGATTGAATCAAGAAAAATATATATTCTGCCCAGCAAGAAGCGTCATCAGGAGCCATATCCATGACTTTCTGAAAAGTCTCGTCTGCGCGTTTTTTTCTGCCAAGATTGAAATAATTTTTTGCCAAAGCGATCATATAGTCTTCGCGGTGTGGGTCCAAACGAATAGCTTGTTTGTAGAAGTGTATTGCGGATTCCCATAATTGCTCTTTGCAATACGATTCGCCAATTCTATAATAAACTTCATCGTCTTTTGGGTTGTAGCTAAGAGCTCGAAAGTACAAGACCTTTGCTTCAGAATATTGCTGCAAATTTTCTTTGCATTCCCCCATTTTTAACAAAAGGTCACCATCGATTTCAACATGTTCAATTGCTTCTTCCATGCAGTCCAAAGCTTTGCGGTAATCTTTCATGTTAAAACAAACTTCAACGCAATCCCGATAAGCAGATTCGAAAGATGGATTAATGATGTAAGCATATTCAAATGCATCAATCGCATCCTCATAATTGCGGGTATAATAGTAAGCATGAGCTAGGTTAAACCAAGCTAAATCCGAATAAGGATTTTCATTGATTAGGTACTCATGAAGTGCAATACTTTCTTTGTGTTTCTTCCCCAATTCAACGCACATGAAAACGCGTCTAAGCGCTTTTTCGTGATTTGGTTTTTCCATAAGAGTAGAACGCAATGCTTCAAACATTAATTCGTACTCATCGTGGGCTTCATATATATTGGCCTCTATAAAATGAATTTCTGATAATTCTTCAGAGGTCGGATTGAATCCTAATTTTAAATTTCTGAGAATGTATTTAGACTCCTCAAATCGGCCCAATTGGCAAAAAGCTTCCGCACGTAATATTTGGGTATCTATAAATGGAAGCCCAAACATTTCGGCTCTGTCCAATGATTCATTGGCCAAATCTGGATCGTGTGTATCTAAAAGAAGAATTGCTTTTCTTGCATGTAGATTGGGAGAGAATTTATGAATTTTGATGGCTTTGTTTATTACCTCAAAAGCCTTCGTCAAATTAAATTCTTTTTGATAAAAATCTACCAATTGGATAAACATGAGTTCGTCCAATGCCTGACCTTTTTCCAACTTAGCCATAGACTCGTATTGCGAAACGAGTCGGATAATATGGCTTTTGTTCTCTGAGTAAATTTGCTTCATAGTGATATATTGCAGATTTAAATTTGTGTTTCAAAGTGTTTCATATGAAGGTTAGCCTAGTTGGATTAACTAATGCATAGTCTTCATTAAGGGGATTCAAAAATGAATCCATACTCAACCAAAAAGTCAAATGTAGTTTTGTTAAATGATTCTCTCAGTTTATCAAAAACTGATAATAATTGTGAGGGAGGCTTAGAAATGATGAGATATAATAAATACAATCCCTCATCGTTCCGATCTAATATAACGGGTAAGGTTATTTTTTGGTTACACTGTTTTAATAATTTTTTTGCGAAAGAATTCATAAAAAAAGCGCTCCAGATTTCGAAAGAGGTTTCTGGACTCGAATTGGCAAATCCCCGAATAAAACATGTGTTTTTTTATTATATTTTAAAAGTGAAAACTGACTTGTTGTTTATGCATTTGAACGGGCTATTTTGCCTAGTAAAAGGTACTAAAAAGCAATAATGTGGAATCTGTCTAAAAATGAAATTTATAATTTAAAAACAGGAAAGACCAAATGCAAAAACGAAATTGAGGATTTTCAGATAGGAAAAACGAGGAAAAAATTATTTTAATTATTTTTCAATAAATAACTTTTTACTTAAAATAATTTCTAATTCAACTGTAATTTTCGATTTGAAGCAACAAAACTGGGGCTAAATTTAGGGTTCTTCGCTCTTTTTGGCAGCTGTCAAATCTCGATTCACAGCGATCCCGGCATTCAATTCAAAACCAATAAGGACAATAAAGGAGTTGATTTGGATCCATAGCAGAATGACAATAATAGTCCCTATTGAGCCATATAGTTTATTGTAAGTGTCAAAGCTTTCTACATAAAAGGAAAAAATCAATGAAGAGAGCAAGGATAGAATGGTTGCTAGGGTAGCCCCCGGAGACCAAAATCTAAATTTTTCAAAAGTCGTTGCTCCATAGCGGTAAATAACAGATATCCCCGCATAGAATAAAATGATGATTAAGAGCCAACGCAAGACATTCACAAAATTGGTTGTAAACTGATCCGCGTCGACCAAGCCCAAAAGGTTGGTGATTAATATTTTTCCAAGGATAACCAGAAGGACAGATGCGATGACCATGAATCCAAGAAGACCGGTCAAGAATATGGCAGTAATTCTTTTTTGAAAAGCATTGGTTTCTTTGAAAGTCTTGGAGTGGGATTTTTCGAAGCTGCGCATGATCGTCATCATACCATTTGATGCGAAAAAGATGGCTAAAATAAAACCCACGGAGAACAGCCCGGCTCTGGGATTGGTGGTTACATCAAGCAGTGTATCAAAAAACTCTTTTGGAATAATACCGTCAAATTGTTGGCCCAGGCCATCAAATATAGAATTGAAATTTTTTCCGGCTGGAAGATAGACCAAAAGGTATTCTTCGAGATATGGAAACAAGGTTACAACCGAAAGTAACATTGGGAATAAAGACAAGAAGAAACTAAAGGCAATGGCATTTGCACGAATGACCAAAGCTTGTCCACGAAATTCATTGATAATGAAAACCAACACGTCATAAATCGGGACATTAAAAAATCCAGGCAATGAATTGACCTTGATCCAACTTATCAATTGCTTAATGATTGGAAGTTGTACAATAAAAGTTTGTATTTTATTGAAATCTATTTTCATTCCTTTTCAAAATAGGGGCGCAATCCTTGCAATAATTTTTCAGGTGCAGTAACTCTTTTATTTGTTTCTTGATCAAAAAAGGCAAGAAGAACTTTCCCTCCATTGACCAACTTATTTTTTTCATTATAAATCTCTACTTCAAAAATCACAGTTTCTGTTGGCAATGTTTTGATGGTTGAACGAACCGTCAATAATTCATCATACAAAGCTGGACGCACAAAGCGCATGTTTAAAGAAAGCACTGGCATCATTATTCCCATTTCTTCCTCCATTTCCTTATAACTGACTCCTAAAGAACGTATGGCCTCTACTCGTCCTACTTCATAGTACAAAGCATAGTTGCCATAATAAAGATAGCCCATCTGGTCTGTCTCGCCATACCTTACCCGAATTTTCGTTTCATTTATATACATATCAATCTTTTAAGAGGTCGAAATTTGCGTTAATATTTCAAATAACCAAATTTACAACACAACTAATCTTTTTTTATAGATTTAAAGTCTGATGCTTTTAGAAGTATTAATCGTCTTAAGCAATAATTTACCGCCCAATCCAGTTTCTATAGCACCACTTCTGAACCACCTTCTTTCAACAAGCACAATCATTTTTTTCAACCAAAACTGAACTTATTTATAAGGACGTATACTATTTTTTTAACCTAGATTTCTGAGCAATGAAAAGGTATGTAGTATATATGTTCATCACCATGATGGCACAGGGGATCTGTGAGGCCCAACTGGCAAAAGGTGATCCCGTAATTCAGTCCTTACTTTCCGATCTCACCTATGTTGATGAGCATGGATTTTCTCTGCTTGATCCGACAACACAAGTAAATGCAATTGTTTCAAATAATGATCAGGTAACCCTAGAGTTGATTGTACCACTTTCTTTTTTGCAAAATGAATTAGATGAGGAAAGTTACGATTCGATTTTGGAATTGGTCAGTTCGAAACTAGGAGAGCTTGGTTATAAGCATTTCTTTATTCGAGTTCAAGATGCAGAAGGTCTGTTTGTGCCTATGACGAGATTCCTAATTCATCCTCAGATTGATTACCAACACAGTTTGGCTTTTGAAGAATCCATTCCTATTCAAGAAAATAATTTTATTCCTAAATCCTATGACTTGGGTTCGACTCCTCGTGGAATCCTCGATAATAAAACGGTCTGGCTAAGTGCTGGACACGGATGGCAATACAACAAGCGGCATCATTGTTTTAGTACGCAGCGCAGTACCTCAAATGGTTTAGTAGAAGATTTTTCCAATGCAGAAGCTGTAAATTATTATTTATTAAAATATTTGTACCAAGCCGGTGCCAACGTTTGGACGGTCAGAGAACGAGACATGAATGAAAATGAAGTGATCGTTCAAAGCAATGTCAGTTCTTCTTCCTATAAAGAAAAAGGGAGCTGGCATTCCAGCAAGGGGAAAGGTTTTAACAATAAACCTTATCGCTATGCAATGACAAAAAGAAAAGGCAAAGCCCTTGCAAGATTTACTCCGAATATCCCACAATCAGGACTCTATTGGGTTTCAGTCAGATATGTAACAGGAAAGAACAGAACAACAGATGCAAGATATAAAGTCCATCATGCAGGTGGAACGTCGGTTGTTAGTATCAACCAAGAAGTACATGGCAAAACATGGGTTTATATCGGACAATTTTATTTTGATGAAGGGAAGCATGGTTTCGTAGAACTCTTGAGTGAATCAGAGGATCAAGGTCAAGTAGTCATAGCAGATGCCGTACGGTTTGGAGGAGGGAAAGGTTCTCCAATGGAATGCAATAATCAAAGAGAAAGTGGTGAACCGCGATATGAAGAAGCAGCAAAATACTATGCGCAATACCAAGGCTTCCTGGAATGCATGAGTGATGTCATGGTAAGGCCAGCCTATGCGGAGTGGGAATTGTCAAAAGGCAGTGCGCAAGAAAAAAAGAACGCCGTTTATGTATCCTGGCACAGTAATGCGAGTGGTCAATCAGGTACTGAAACGTTTGTCCACAACTACAAACCAGTGAGGGGCGCAAAATCTTTGCAAAGCTACATCCATTCAGAATTGGTCGGTGACATCAAGAAAGGTTGGGATAGAAATTGGGTGGATAGAGGAAAAAAATCTGCGGACTTTGGAGAACTTCGTGGGCTAAAAACAATTCCAGGTGTATTATTAGAAATTGGATTTCATGACAATAAAAAAGATGCAAAAGCATTGACCTCACCCAAATTCAGACAATTGACTGCAAGAGCAGTTTACAAAGGGATTGTTCGGTATTTTGCTGGCAAACAAAATCGTAAACCTATCTTTCTTCCAGAGCGACCTACTCATTTACAAGCTTTCAACGATGGTAAAGGAAAAGTCTCTTTGAAGTGGAAAAAGCCAGAATCGGGAGGCATATTAGGAGATGCTCCGACCGCATACAAAGTCTTTATCAGTCAACATGGCAAAGCTTTTGGCGATGGTATTAAAACTGCTCAAACCAGTTTTACATTCAAGGATTTAAAAGCAGGTGAAGTTTACTATTTCCGAATCCTTGCTTTAAACAGTGGAGGAGAATCATTCCCGACACAGGTAGTTGCCGTTCGATTGCCTTCTAAAAACAAGGAACCTAAATATTTGATCGTAGATGGCTTTGATAGACTGGATGCGAATATGGCTGTAAATCGCAAAGAAAGTTTACCGAGATTTGCTCCACTTGGAAATACCAAAAGGATCTTATTGGAAAAAATGAATAGCTATGATTATGCAAGCGAGCATGCGGAAGGCTTGGCTTCTAGTCATATTTATTTTGATGGGGTAAGCAATGAAGTGGTGCGCGAAGGTTTAATCGACTTAAAGAAGTACGATGGAATAGATTGGTATTTGGGAAGGGAATCTGTCAGTACAAACACCTTGGATGAAGCGGAACAAAAACAATTGAAGGCTTATTTGAATGCTGGAGGGAAACTGATCATATCTGGATCAGAGCTTGCGTATCATCTCGGACATAAGTCTAGTTCAAAATATTTTTACGAAAACTATTTTAAAGCAAGTTACAAATCTGATAATGCGAATTCCAGAAGAATCTCTGGAAAGCAAAATACTTTTTTCAATGGAATAGCAGCAAGTTTCAATCCACTGAAATCAAATAGTTATTTGGTTCCATCTCCAGATGTCATTATTCCTAAAGGTGGAGCGAAAACGATTCTAACTTACTCCAATGGAGAAACAGCAGCTATTGCTTATCGTGGAAACTATTCTTTGGTAAATGCCGCGTTCCCATTAGAAACGATTAGCAATCCAGAACTAAGAAATGAGTTTTTCAAAAGAGCCATTCATTTTTTACAAGAAGAAAAAGACAATAAAAACTTAGCAACAGTGAAAATTCCCAATGTCATAAAATCGCAACTCCATTTAAAAATGAATCATATCCCAGAAGGGAAAGCGGAGTTGATATTGAAAGATAAGGATGGGCTAGCGGCAGTAGAAAAGAAATGGGACCACAATGGCAATGATGATTTTATTCTAGATGTCAGGCGCTTAGAAAATGCCTTGTATGAATACGAATTGGTCATACAAGGTCGGATGCAAAGAGGCTTTGTTTTGAAGGAGTAAAATTGAAGAATGAATGAAAATTATAAGACCAATTTTATAAGAAAATAAGAAATCCAAAATTGATGAAACAAAGTTCTTATTTCTTTTGTTGACTACTTTGAATAGCATTTAGGAAATTGTTAATTTTGAGGAAGATCTATTTGTAAAGAATTAAGATTATTATGGAAAACCAAGATAAAGAAATAGCCACTCTAGGAACAGGTTGCTTTTGGTGTACAGAAGCAATTTTTCAAAAACTACAAGGCGTGCATTCCGTTTTGCCAGGTTATATAGGAGGCCACGTGGAGAATCCAACTTATGAGCAAGTTTGTTCAAAGACAACTGGACACGCAGAAGTGATTCAAATAGTATACGATCCAAAGGAAATCACTTTTGAAGAATTGCTTGAAGTATTTTGGCGCTCGCATGATCCTACAACTTTAAATCGACAAGGCAACGATGTGGGACCACAATACCGTTCAGGTATTTTCTATCACAATGAAAATCAAAAACAAATCGCGGAAAAGTCTCTAAAAGAAGCCGATTCTTCTGATTTGTGGCCAGATCCAATTGTTACGGAGGTTACCGCAGCTACAACTTTCTATTCGGCAGGAGATTATCACACCAATTATTTTGAAAGAGTAGGGAGTAGTAATCCTTAT
>CALIAG010000369.1 GCA_938041325.1 uncultured Saprospiraceae bacterium
TTTTTCTATTGTTTTTTCTACGCCCAGTTTTTCAATTTGATCTTGTGCCTTGCGAATTCCAGCCGTATCTATCAAACGAAATTGAATCCCCTTTATGTTCAAACTTTCCTCAACGGTGTCACGTGTGGTGCCCGCGATCTCGCTTACAATGGCACGTTCTTCGTTGAGCAATGCGTTAAGCAAAGTGGACTTTCCCGCATTTGGTCGACCTGCAATTACCGTGTTCACTCCGTTTTTTATAACGTTACCCAGTTGAAAAGAATCAATCAAAACTTTTAGCAATCCTTGGATCTTATGCACCAATGCTCTGAGATTATCTCGGTTGGCAAACTCTACATCTTCTTCCGAAAAATCCAATTCCAATTCTATCAAACTCGCAAAGTCAATAAGCTCTTGACGCAATTTTCCAATCTCATCAGAAAAGCCACCGCGCATTTGTTGCATAGCCAAAGCATGAGAAGACTCAGAATCTGAAGCGATCAAATCTGCTACTGCTTCTGCCTGCGAAAGATCCAGTTGACCATTGAGGAATGCACGCAAAGTGAATTCTCCGCGCTGCGCCATACGGGCTCCCTGTCTGATGAACAGTTCGATAAGTTGCTGAATGATGTAGTTGGAACCGTGGCAAGAAACTTCAACGGTGTTTTCTTTCGTATAAGATTTTGGTGCCTTAAAAATACCTACAACGACTTCGTCAATGATTCCGCCATCCTCTTCTACGATTTTACCAAAGTGCAAAGTATGGGTATCCTGTTCCAGCAGGTTTTTGCCTTTGAATGTTTTGTTGACAATGGCCAAAGCCTCTTGTCCAGAAAGACGGATAACGGCAATTGCTCCTACGCCTGGCGCAGTAGACAATGCAACGATCGTATCACTTAAGTTTTGTGTAGAATAAGCCATGGCCACAATTTACAAAAGGCCATTTGAATTTTACGAAAAAGGAAGTGAGATTATTGGAATCTTTATTTAACGATTGACCGAACCAGGTGAAGGGTTGTCAAAATTCACCCATTCATCGCCTTGTCTTCCTTCAGAAACGTCTGTAGTCTGTGGTCCGTACGTATATTGATCCAATACGGTATTTTTGTCTTTGTCGAGCAGAATTATTGTTTCTCCGTCTTTGGCCAATTTTAAATCTATGTGCAAAAGACCTTGGTCCATTTCTTTGTCAAACCACAAAGTTAAATAGCCCTTAGAAGGAATTGTTGTAATGCTTGGATCAGTAGATGGAATTTCATAAGGAGTAAGATCTCCTGCCATATCCGAAAGAAACATCCCAGCAATATCAACCTCTGTTGCACCCGGATTGTAAATTTCTACCCAGTCGTCAAAGTCTCCATTTTCATCGGAGCAACAAGCTAGATTACTTGCTAAAAATTCATTTATGATTAATCCATCTCCAGAAGGAGTGGTTACAACTGGATCTTTTTTACAGGATTGAAACACTAGCAAACCCAGTATAATTATGGAACAAATTGCCCTCATTTTATTCTTTTTTTACGTTAATAATCTATCCGGGGAAATGTTTGGAAACATTGGAGTTAAACGGTTTCAATGAAGCTCTATTGCAAATTTACGACCATTCATCAACTCAATTGGCAGGAAAATGTCATTTGATGAAGTTTTAGTGAAAATTTGTAATCGCTTAGACGTGGATTTTACATTTTTATAGAAGGAGCTAGATTGAATTTGATTTTTCGACGAGGAATAAAAAAGCCCGAAGCAAATTGAATATGCTTCAGGCTTAATTTTTTTAAGATAGAATGGAGGGTAAAAAGTATTCAGATATTAAATTATCTAGTAATTTTTATTCAGTACGACTGACAGTGTTTCGATTTTACGGCCTTCTGCTTGAATGACTATTAAATACATTCCATTTCTATAAGCAGTCAAATCTAGTTCCACCGGCGCTTCTCCAATTTGATTCATTTGTATTCTTTGCATTTCAATTCCTAAAGTATTTTGAATGCTGATTTGTGCATCCAAACCAGAGAATTTTTTCATCGAAAGATTCACGATACCCTGCGCAGGATTTGGAAACGCTTTTATTTCACCACCAAACTCAAAATTCAAAGAACGGACTTCAGAATATCGACTGGTTCCATTTGTCAAATCTTGCTTTACTCGATAGTAGTTCAAGCCTTCTGCTGGTGTCCAATCTACATCACTGTATTGCATTGGCGTTTTTTCATTCGCACCATATGCTTCAACAGTTTTAAAATGTTCAAAATGATTTCCATCAACAGATTTTTCTATAGTAAATTGAACTTCATTTTCATTGGAAGTACTCACCCAGTTCAAGTTGGCAATTCCACGTTCATTGATCGCATCCAAGGTTAAAATTTCAGGAATGACCAATGCATTAGGACCTGCTATTGCACAGCCCATAACCTCTGCTTCTGCTATAGCTAAAAATCCAACTCCTTGTTTTTGAATTCTTACATATCGACCTGTTCTGTTGATCGAAATAGTAGAAGGATCTCCTGCCGTTGAAGATTGATAATAGCTGTCAACGCCGTTTTGATTCAATGCTGTATTTAAAGTAGTCGAGTTAAATGGTACATCAGAAACCAAAACATAAAAGTCAGCGAATTGATCTTGGTTGACATCGGTTCTATTATACAAGTTGATGTCTGTGATATTGAAAACGTCTTCAAGATCCACTTCCCACCAAGGTTGGTTTTGCCAGTTGGTATGACTCACTGAAAAAGCAGCCCAGAAGTTTCCATTGGTATTGCCATCGTTCGCACGGCTCGCTTCAGCGCCTTGTTGCAAACTAGATTGGCTGGAAGGTTTGTTCAATGCCAAATTATTTGTTGCGGTACAAGCACTAGGTTCCGGAGTCGTTACTTCAAAACTTCTTGTTACTGGCGTCGCCGCGTTGTAGTTAGCATTGCCACTTTGCGTAGCAAGTATGCTTACCGTTCCTTCTTCTCCTGTTAAGGTAACTGTATTTCCAGAAATACTTGCTGGGCCAGAAACAACGGATAGACTTACTGCTATTCCGGAACTTGCTGTTGCATCAATTAAAAAAGGATCGTCTGTTGTCAATTTATCTTCTAAAGGATCAAAGGTTATTGTTTGGTCAAAAGGTCCTCCTCCAAAGTCAGTACATCCAATGACTTCCACTTCTGCCAATCCAAGAAATACATTTCCTGCCATTTGAATTCTTACGAATCTCCCTGTTGAATTAATGGTAACCGTACTTGGTCTTTCTGCGGTTGAACTTTGCAAATAAGAACTGACACCAGGTTGATTCAAGACCATAGATAAATCAGTGGTTTGAAATGGATTGTCCGAAACTAAAACGTAATAGTTGCTTAAAAAATCCATATTTGCATCAGATCTGTTCCACACATTTATTTCATCGATTTGAGAGATTTGCTCCAAATCCACTTCCCAAAATGGTTGGTCTTCCCAGCCGGTTAAACTCACGGATTGTGCTGCCCAAAAATTCCCATTGGTATTTCCATCATTAGCTCTTGAAGCCAAAGCGCCTTGTTGCGTACTGGATTGAATAGATGGTTTTCCAACAGCAATATTTGAAGTGCTTTCACAATTGCCAGGTTCTTGTGGCTCAGATACTGTAAAGCTTTGATTCACATCATCTGCAGGATTGAAATCAGCATTTCCAGCTTGACTGGCACGTACCTCTACCGTCCCTTCTGCGCCTGTTAGGCTTATCGTGTTGCCAGAAATAGTTGCTGGTCCAGATACAATAGTATAGTTCACATCCAATCCAGAGCTTGCGCTTGCATTGATTGAAAAGGAATTGTCTGTCGTTAATTTATTTGGAATCTCATCAAAGGTGATGAACTGATTTAGTGGCCCTCCACCATTTGTAGTACAGCCCATTACTTCGACTTCTGCTAATGCAAGAAATACAGATCCTTGTTGCTGTATTCTTACAAATTGTCCAGTGCGGCCAATGCTAATGGTAGAAGGCGTTCCCGCTACTTCAGTTTGCAAATACGCATCTACGCCAGCCTGATTGATACTTGTATTTAAATCGTCAGATAAAAAGGGGACATCTGATACAAGAATGTAGTAGTTGGCTAAAAATTGTTCATTACCATCGGTTCTATTGTAAATATTTATTTCTTCAATTTGAGAAAGGTTTTGCAAATTTACTTCCCACCAAGATTCTGTTTCCCAATTGGTGTAAGCGATAGATTGAGTTGCCCAAAAGTTGCCATCTGTATTTCCGTCAACTGCACGATCCGCTGTCCCATTTTGCTGAACACTTGATTGTGAAGCAGGCTTATTTAAAGCTAGATTTTCAAGTACGTCACAATTTCCATTATCAACAGGTGAGCTTCCTTCAACTATAATCAGTTTTGAATTTATATTTGGGTTTAAAATTTCATCCACAGTTCCTGATGGCCATTTTACAACCAGCTTTTCTATAGCACTTGCACCTCCGATTCCAAACGTTTTTGTCAATGAATTCATAATTCCATACCCTTCTCCAGAACGTACTTCTCTGATTTGAATTCCCCACGATCCATGCAATTCTAATCTTGCACCGATGCCATTGATATTACTTTGTACTCCATCTAGGTTGACAGCTAAATAATTATTGCTGTTTGCTTCGTTCATGAAGATTTTATCTTCTTTAGCTGTTGGAGAATTAAAAAGGTTGGCATAGCCTGCATAGATGTCAGGAAAACCGTCATTGTTTAAATCACCTAAAGCAATGGATTCGATTTGATCCGTTGTAAATGGATTAACAATATTGGTAAAAGTTTGATCCCCATTATTATGGAAAAGTCTGTGTTCCGTTCCGGTTACGATTAAATCAACAAATCCATCATTGTCAAAATCTTTAAACAAAGCTTGTATTCCAAATAGATCCAAATCAGCACTCATTCCACTTGCTGCAGTAATGTCAGTGAATGTTCCGTCACCGTTATTTTCCATTAATAAACTTGGTGTATAATGATTGATGATAAAGGCATCCATATCACCATCGTTGTCAATATCTGCAAAATCTGTCGTCCAAGTTTGATCACCAAATCTAAGCCCAGCTTGAGCTCCTACTTCTGTGAAGTTATTGCTGCCGTCATTTTGAAATAGTAAGTTAATACGTCTTGGGTCTGTGCTGCTGCTTACACCTCCTCTACATTTTGATAAATACATATCTTGATCACCATCATTGTCGTAATCAACCCAGATGCTTGCATAGTTGCCACTGTTACCCGAAGGCAATGTCGTATTGATAAGATTGTCATCAAAAACAAAATTTCCATCTTGCGTATTTCTAAAGTCCAGACTTTCTGCATCATCGTGACAAGAAAAAATATCAACCCAGCCATCGTTGTCAATGTCTACGAAGTTGGTTCCCTGAACGAAAATATCATCATCCGGAATATCCGCTAATGTATAATTTGTTCCATTGTTATTGGCACGTAATAATTTGAGTTGATTGTATGCACCACCAGCCAGAATATCGTTGTATCCATTGTGGTCGACATCAGCAATAGCGATTGCCCATTCGTTGGAAGTACCTAAATCTCCATAAGTAAAAGTCGAGAAGGCTCCACCATTGGCAGATTGATATTCCAAAGTTAGTATTTGGGCATTGCTCAGCCGTACAATATCATCCAATCCATCTCCATTCATATCGACAACACCCATTGCAACTCCAGAATGAAAATCAGTGGTGGATAATAAATCGGTTTGGTCAGAAAAGGTGACCATCATTATCGCGTTTTCGATTGTAGTTTCTGACGCACTAAAACATGGTTCTCCCTTATCTGGAGAAATGTTTTTGGCAAAAATTTGAGGGTGGGAAACTAAAAAGAATAAAAACGCGAAAAGGAGGGTCTTCTTTGGAAAAAGAGACTTAAAGTTCATTTTGTTTTTGTTTTATTAATTTTTTTTCTAATACGAAAAAAAGCTATACAACAATAATACTTAAAAATTCTAGAAAAGGCCAGTAGGAAGTATATAAAAGTGCGTTGAAAATGAATGGTTTGCACATTATATTCCTCAACAATTGAGTATATGATATGTTAAGTTAATATCAATACGGATTTTGAGTATAGTTTATTAGAAAAGTCAAAGAAATAGGCCCTTCAATTTTCGTATCTTTGTACATATATAAATTACTTATGACAACAAAAAGACCAGTTTCGGATTGGCTTCCGATTACTAAGAAGGAAGTAGAAGCAAGAGGATGGGAAGAATTAGATGTGATTCTAATTTCAGGAGATGCTTATGTAGATCATCCAGCGTTTGGGAGTGCCGTTATAGGTAGAATTCTAGAATCAGAAGGATTGAGAGTAGCGATAGTTCCTCAACCGAATTGGAAAGATGATTTGAGGGATTTCAAAAAGATGGGTAAGCCAAAATTATTTTTTGGAGTAACCTCTGGCTGTATGGACTCCATGGTCAACCATTATACTGCTTCACGAAGAAGACGATCAACAGATGCTTACACTCCAGGAGGGAAGGCAAGTTTCCGACCGGATTATGCAACGAAAGTTTACTCGAAAATATTAAAAGAGATTTATCCTGATGTACCAGTCTTGATTGGTGGAATTGAAGCTTCTTTGAGAAGAGTTACGCATTACGATTATTGGTCAGATAAATTGTTTACCAATATTTTAGAAATGAGTGGAGCGGATTTACTCGTTTATGGAATGGGAGAATTGCCATTGCGGGAAATAGTTCGTTTGCTGCAAAAAGGAGTGCCCTTTAGTTCATTGAACACCATTCCTCAAACCGCTTTTCAAATCAAGCGAGAAGATGCACTACCGCTTAATAAAAACTGGGAAACGTTTCAGTTGAGTTCTCACGAAAAATGTCTAAGAGATAAAAAAGCTTTTGCAGCGAACTTTAAACACATAGAACAAGAGTCCAATAAAGTAAATGCCCGCCGTCTGACGCAAGCAGTCGGAGATCACATGTTAGTGGTCAATCCACCTTATCCGCCGATGTCAGAGGAGCAGATAGACATGTCGTTTGATTTGCCTTATACCAGAACCGCACATCCTAAATATGACAAGCGTGGAGCTGTGCCTGCTTATGAAATGATTCGCTTTTCAGTGAATATGCACAGAGGCTGTTTTGGAGGTTGTAGCTTTTGTACCATCTCTGCGCATCAAGGAAAATTTATAGCTAGTCGGTCTCAGGATTCAATCATGAAAGAAGTCGATGACATTACAAAAATGCCTGACTTCAAAGGCTATATTTCAGATTTGGGTGGACCTTCTGCCAATATGTATAAAATGAAAGGAAAGGTGCAGTCCATTTGTGATCGTTGTGTGGCGCCTAGTTGTATACATCCCGTGATATGTAGCAATTTGGATACGAGTCATAAGCAAATGACTGAAATTTACCGAAAGGTAGATAAACACCCAGAAGTGAAGAAAGCATTTGTAGGAAGTGGAATTCGCTATGACTTACTTACCCATAGTTATAATAAAGATGGAGACGACAGTATTGATGAGTATATGGATCAGTTGGTGTCGCGTCATGTATGCGGACGGTTGAAAGTTGCTCCGGAGCATACTTCGGATGATACTTTGAAAGTAATGCGAAAACCGTCGTTCAAACACTTTCATGAATTCAAGAAAAAATATGATCAAATTAATAAAAAACATGGCTTGAATCAGCCTTTGATACCGTATTTTATCTCAAGTCATCCAGGCTCGAAAGCTGAAGATATGGCCAACTTGGCGTCAGAAACCAAGGACCTTGGTTTTCGTTTAGAGCAGGTTCAAGATTTTACACCGACACCAATGACGGTGGCGACAATCATCTATTATACTGGAATTCATCCTTATACCTTGAAGCCAGTTTATACACCGATCTCACCAAAGGAAAAGAAGAATCAACATTTGTTTTTCTTTTGGTATAAAAAGGAAAATCATCAAAAGATTCGCGAAAAGTTGAAGAGTATAGGACGGACTGATTTGATCGATAAGTTGATAGATGATCGCAAGAAAAATTTCAAACGAGAGTTTATCAAAACGAAGAAAAAGCGGAACGAATGGAAGGGGAGA
>CALIAG010000370.1 GCA_938041325.1 uncultured Saprospiraceae bacterium
AATTCAATTGGAAAAGTTCTTGATTTTAATTTTAAAATACCCGCTACTTTTTTGTTCAAGCCCGGTGTAACTATCAAAGCCATTCCGTTAAGGTATTCTGTATTTTCCAAGAATAAAGCAGCGCGGAAGGAAAGAGAATGAGGAATCCTATGATCATAGATAAGTAATCTCGAGGAAGAATTGATAATCATTTCTTCTACTAAAATAAGCATATTGGGAAGAGTTATTTCAGTTCTTTCTTTAGGGACAAACCTAGGGAAAAGTACTTCACCAAAGGCAATGCTGCCAAAGGACAAGTGTTTAATTTTCATTTATTATTTCTTAAGTTGTGTGGGAAACATTTTCTATAATATAAGTTAAATATATAATATAACAAATTTTATTGTTCTCTTTTTATAACAAAAAAATGTTCTCTTTTTTTACAAAAAATATCATTCGAAAATAGACTTTAAGAAACAGCATAGCATAGCCCTAGCGTAAACAGCATTCTAAGTTCTAATAAATTTGTCACTGTAAGAATTCCTTTCTATTTTAACAGGACTGATTGTAGAAGAGCACAGTTAAATTTTAGAAAATAAAATGAAGTAAGCCAGATGGTTTAAAATTGAAAAGCATAAAACCTAATTATTAAAAAATAAAGTCAAAACGTGATGAGCAAAAAAACGAACCGTAGAAAATTCCTTAAAGATACTGCAGCAGCATCTGCAGGATTTATGATCGTGCCCAGACACGTATTAGGTGGCAAGGGGTTTGTTGCACCAAGTGACCAAGTTAGAATTGCCGGGATTGGGGTAGGAGGTCGAGGAGCCAGCATTTTAAGAGAAGCCAGCAAATCAAAATTTGTAAAAATTGTTGCGCTTTGTGATGTGGATGACAATAGAGCAGCACCAACTTATAAGGCTTATGAAAAAGCAAAGCAATATAAAGATTACCGAAAACTATTAGAGAAAGCAAAAGGAATAGACGCCATAATGGTCGCGACGCCTGATCATACCCATGCTAGCATTGCTTTGCCAGCCATGCAATTGGGCAAACATGTTTATCTTGAAAAACCTTTAGCGCATAACATACATGAGACAAGACTTTTGACGGAAGCTGCTGCCAAATACAAAGTTGTCACGCAAATGGGCAATCAAGGAACATCCGGAGAGGGCGTCCGCAAAATACAAGAATGGCTAGCAGCTGATTTAATCGGCGAAGTGACCAAAGTGCATTGCTGGACCAATCGACCAATTTGGCCACAAGGAGTTGCAACACCAAGCGGAGAGCATGCAGTCCCTGCAACACTGGATTGGGATCTATGGCTAGGACCTGCTAAAATGCGAAAATACCATCCTTCTTATCTTCCATTTAAATGGAGAGGCTGGTGGGATTATGGAACAGGTGCATTGGGCGATATGGGTTGTCATATAATCGATCCTCCTTTCAAAGCTTTAAAATTGGGCTACCCAACTTCCGTCGAAGCAAGTGTAACGCAAGTCTTTGTTGGAGACTTTGTATTGGCAGATATTCCAGATTCTTGTCCACCTTCTTCCAAAGTACATTTTGATTTTCCTGCGAGAGAAAATATGCCAGCGGTTGAATTGATTTGGTATGATGGAGGTATTATGCCAAAGCGTCCAACTGAATTGAAAGACGACGAAGTGATGAATGAAGATGGAGGTTGCATTTTTGAAGGAAGTAAAGGAAAGATAATGTGTGGAGTATATGGACGGGATCCGATTCTGTTGCCAAGCTCAAGAATGAAAAAGACAGAATTTCCAAAAGAAACGATTCAGCGAATACCGGAAGGCCATGAAATAAATTGGATCAATGCCATAAAAGATGGAACGCCAACGACTTCTTCTTTTGATTATTCCGGACCTTTGACAGAGACTGTTTTGATGGGGAATTTAGCGATTCGTTCTTATAATTTAAAGATGCTTAAAGATGGGAAAAAACCTGGCGATTGGGCACCGTGGAAATATCCGGGCAGAAGAAAATTAAATTGGGATGGTGCAAATATGAAGATTACAAACTTTGATGATGCAAATCAATTTGTGAAAAGAGAATACAGAGCAGGGTGGGAGATGTAGGTTTAAAACAATAATTTCCGCTAGTTTTTGTCTTAGACAAAGAAACGGCGGATGACGATAGTAATTTTTTTTACCACAGATGAACGGATTAAAACGTAAAAGTAGAAATCTGTAAATCTGTGGTTTTTTTTTGACCATAAATTCCTGTAATAAAAATTGACCAAATTTGAACTCGATTATATTCAACTGTTTTTGACCAACTCTTTATATTTCAATAAATGAACCAACCTTTTTAATACTTTCTGCACTCTATGTACAAAAGCGAGTCCTTCAGAGTTGGTTTTGTTTTACTAAAGAAAAGATAAAAGTTATGAAAAATTCAAATTACCTTTTTTTATTGTTGTTTATTTTGTTTCAAGCTTGTTCGAAAGATGTACCGGATTGTGAAAATTGTTCTTTTGACTGTGTAGATGTTAATGACAGTGATGTCATCACCAATGATTGTCTCGATAATTATGAATGTACATTTAAAATTTTTACGCAAGCTGAAGTAGATTTAGAAGAAAGGGATGGACATGGAAACGGAAATAAAAATGTCCTTCAACTAGTATATGAAACACAAGGAGATTTAGGAATTGCAGACGATGAATTTGAGAAAATATTGATAATGGAAATAGATGAATCTCAAGCCAGTTTTTCTGTAGAAGGAACAGAATTGAAAAGCATGAATGTTCATTATAAACAAATTTGTTTTTGTGTCGAAACAGATTTTAAAGAGATTGACAAAGGATGTATGCAAGGAGAACGGCAGGAAGATGGATCTTGGTTTGTTCAAGGAAATCTCTTTGCACCCTATTCCTTTGGGGAAGTTGAGGTGAAGTTTGATGCCCGGTTTGAATAGTAATTATTTTGCGCTAGTTTTTGTCTCTTGGTTTGAAGACAAAAACTAGCGCTTAGGAATTATAAGTACTTAATCTACTGCAACCATTTCTTCATATACTTTTCTATTCAAAGTATGCATGTAGCTTTTGTCCTTAAGAATTAAATTAGAAATTTCATCAGGGGATAAATAGTTTTCTTTTTTATAAGCTTTGTATTTATCAGAAGCAGAGGAATGCACCATTGCATGAGCAGCCCAATCCCTTAGTTGCCAACCAAGTCCCCGATCAATGATCGCGTGATCCGTTTCACATTCAAATTTTTTCTTAAACTTTTTATTGCAATACTTTATACCCAGATTGGCAATTTGAAGCGCACTTTTTCCTTCATACTCGACGATGTGTTGATATTCATGTCCGATGAGTCCAACCAATGCGTTAAAAGGAACCTCGTTTGTAAGGACACCATTGTTATCTTTGATTTTTTCATCCACATAGATGACATAGGTTCTTTTTGATTTTTTCCCAAACAAGCTACTTACAGTTGGACGTGTAGCCATTGTGGTTTTAATGTTTTTAAATTTGAATTCAATGCTCGTTTCTTTTAATTCTGGAAAATGATTCAACGAAACGAGCGCAGCTAATTCTAATTCAGGAATAAATTGTTTGTTAACACCAAATTTATTTCGAAGTTGATCTATTTTAGATAGAGAATCGGTTTTCGTATATAATCTTTGTGGATTTTTCTTCGTAGTGAAAGAACAGGACATTATTAAAAAAGTAATTAATAGTCCAATGGACAATAATTTATTCATTTGTGTATTGTTTCAGGTAGTGTGATAATAGAAATCTCGAATTATTGGTACGTGACTCAATAATTAGTTTCAATTGTTGTTCGTGATTAAAAATTGGATTCGAAGGGTAAAAGGGCTTGGAAAGCCAGAATGCAGGTTTTTAAAATTTCAAGCGATATAGTGTAGTGTTTGATTTAAAATTCTCTTTTCTAATTGTATATATAGGAGACGTAATCTTATGTGAAAGAGTTGCATCCTTGGTGATAAAAAATATGTGTTGGTTAAAAAAGAATAGGGTCAATACAAAAACTAGCGACAGTCATTTCAACAAAGGACAAATTCTGGATTAAGACTCAAAAAAGGCTTTGCCACATTTCAAGCCCAGCTTCCTCAAATATCCCGCCCCATTTTTCATTCCATCCTCCAGACCACTAGCGTGATCCATCACAGCATATATCTCGGCTGCTCCCAATTCAGTTTGCTCCTGCTTAGACAAGTCATTTTTACCGACAAAAAGAATGAATGGTTTACCATGTTTTTTACATAGCCGCGCCACACCATCAATCACTTTCCCTTGCAATGATTGAGCATCCAATCTGCCCTCACCACTAATCACAATATCCGCTTGTTGAATTTGAGTTTCTAGATCTGTCAATTCCGCAAAGCTATCAATCCCACTTTTTATGTTGGCATTGAAAATTGAAACGAGTGCAGCAGCAATCCCTCCAGCTGCCCCACTACCTGGTAGTTCTGCCGTATCCACTCCGGTTTGTTTAAAAAGTTTTTTATTAAAATGTTTCAAACCATGATCCAAGGATTGAATCATTTTTTCGTCCGCTCCTTTTTGTTTTGCGTAGATATGCGCTGCACCATTTGGACCGAAGAGTGGATTGTTTACATCACAAAGCAAAGTGAATTTGATGCTCTCAATATCAAAAGAAGGAGATACCTTTATCGATTCGACTTTGGAAAGGTTTTCACCACAAGGTTCCAGTAAAGTTTGATTGTGATCAAAAAATTGTATGCCCAATGCAGCAGCAATTCCCATCCCGCCATCATTGGTGGCAGAACCTCCGAGGAAAAGATAAATGTTTTTAATGCCTTTGGCGATTGCTTGGGCAATCATTTGACCGGTGCCGAATGTGGTTGTGTCTAATGGATTTCGTTCTTCCTTTTTAAGCAAGACCAGACCACTGGCTTTGGCCAATTCGATAAAGGCGGTATTGGATGAAGAAAAGTAAAAGGTGTTCAATGGCCGGCCCAATGGATCTGTAGAAGTGGAGAGTTGTTTCGTTAATTTTAAATGTTTGTCAATCACTTCCAATGAACCATCTCCTCCATCCGCCATGGGATGATGTTGTATTTTAAATTTGTTTTCGTTTTGCTGTAATCCTTCTTCAATTGCCAGACAAACTTCCATTGCAGAAAGAGAGCCTTTGAATTTGTCTGGAGCGATGAGAATTTGCATAAGTTGCTAGAATAGATTTTCTACATTCATACTAAGTACTATAATGCCGATGAAAAAAGCAATGAGAATAATTGTTTTTGGAATATCAAATTCCCATTGTTTGCTAAATTCACTTTTTATACTTTTGGATTCCGAATTACTGAATGCTAAACTAATAATTAATCCAACAAGTAAGGTAACCACTGCACCTATTGCATTCCACCAAAACCAAAATACTTCTGGTACAAAAAGCCACAGGTAAACGTTGATGGCGACTCCGCAAAGCAATCCTATATTGGCTCCTAGCGTATTGATTCGTTTGATACCAATGGCTGCAATGAATGTGGCCAAAATCGGCCCGTAAAAAACAGAACCAACTTTATTGATAGCTTCTATAACCGTCTTGGCAATGTCGCCAGTGAAAAATGCAAGTCCAATACATACAATTCCCCAAAACAATGCAGCATATTTGGAATACTTCATGTATTTCTCATCCGGTAAATCTTTTTTACGATTAAAAAAATCTTCTACTGAAGCGGCGCTTAATGAATTAATGGCTGAACTTAAAGAGGACATTGCTGCTGAAAAAATGGCAACCATTAATATTCCAATCACTCCATGCGGCAAATAATCTCTAATAAAAATCGGAATCATCAAATCCGGTTTATCCGCTGGAATAGAATCCATAAAAGAAGCTTGCGTCAAAGCCAGAGTTCCAATCACCAATCCCATTATGCAATAAATGAAAGTAACTGGAAACCGAAGCAAGCCATTAAAAAGTAAAGTCTTTTTTACTGTGCCTAAATCTTTCGCAGAAAACAATCGCTGTACTTGACTTTGATCTGTTCCATAATATGAAACGTACAAAAAGAAGCCACCTATCAACATCGGCCAAAATCCAAATTCCTCTCCTTTTTCAAAACCCATTGAATTAAAGTTGACTGCATCTAATCTGGAACGATCCACATTCGCAACGAACTCGGACCAACCACCAATATTCTGAATCCCCGCAATCAGGCAAATAATTATTCCAAAAAATAGAATAACCATTTGTATGGCATCCCCATACACAACGGCTTTCATTCCTCCTTGATATGAATATACTAGAGTTACCGCACCAATAATCAAAATCGTTTGCCACATCGGTACATCCATCACGCTGGTCAAAATAAGGGCAACGGTATAAATCATCACACTTGTGCCAAAGGCTCGGCTAATTTGAAATACAGCACTGACCAATACTCTGGTGGAGGCACTGAAGCGTTTTTCTAAATAAGCATAGACGCTAACGATTCCAGATTTATACATTGGAGGAATCAGGAACACCATTAAGAAAAGCATGGCTAGTGGTACCGCAAATTCGTAAGTCAACCACATCATTCCACCGCCTTCTTTCAATCCAACAAATGCTGGTGCAGAGATAAAACTAATTGCAGATAACTGCGTGGCAATGGTGCTTAAGGACAAAGGAAACCAGCCAAAGCTTTTGCCACCTAAGAAATAATCATTGCTGTCTTTGTTTTCTTTAAAAAGACGGCCCAGAAAAAGAAAACCAATGATATAAGAGATGATCACTAAGTAGTCAAGATTATTCATATGGTGTATGTTTTCTGGTTTTTAAATGGTTAATTTAGTTGGATTTCAAGTGTATTTTTGACCTTGTCTTCCCATTCCTTTTTTAATAAACTGAAAAGAATTAAGTCCACTCGAGTTTCTCCGGATATACTCTTTAAAAAATTGCGCAGTACACCTTCTTGTTGACATCCTATACTATTTAAAGCACGAATACTTCTAAGGTTTTCGCTATGCACTCCAAAACCAATTCGTTCTAAATTTAAACTTTCAAAAATAAATTTGAAAAGTAAAAACTTGTACTGTTTATTAAGTCCTGTTCCCCAAAATTCTTTTCCAATCCAAGTGTGTCCCATTTTGATACTTCCCAGTTCTTGGTTGTATTCATAGAGGCGAGTTATACCTGCAAACTTGTTCGTGCGTTTATCAAATACTACGAAAGGGTATTGTTGATTCATCTGTCGACTTTGAATTGCAGATTGGATATAGCCTTTCAATTTTTCTTTACCCTGTCCTGTTTCTAAAAAATAGGTCCAAATAGCATCTTCTTTTGAAATATCTGCCAGTAAGTCGATGTGATTTAACTGAAGAGGGCTAAGTTTTACAATATGATTTTCAAGAATATAGTCTTTGGAACAATCGAATTTATATTCTGACATAACCTAAATCTTTTCTTTCACCAAATCCAATACACAGGCTGCGGTCCAACTAAATTCTCCACCACCATAGCCTGTTGTTAAACTGGCTGCCACTTTTTTTTGAGATTCAAAATATTCGTAAAAACCCAATTTAGAAACCAATTCAATCAAATCTGATTTTACAATTTTAGCTACCTTTTCATGGCCGTAGGATTTCAAGCCATGATGAATCATCCAATTCATTTGTGGCCAAATCGGTCCACGCCAATATCGCTTAGAATCAAACAAGGGGCTATCAACATCGAAGCTCGGGCAAATATAATAGTTCCGGTCATGTAGACTTTGTAAATAATTTTTCAACTTTTCCGCTTGAGTACTTGTTGGGATTTCCGCAAATAGCGCTGACAAACCGCCGATCTCTTTATGCAAAACTTGTTCATTAGCACGCAGGTCAAAAACTACAAAAGTTTCAAGATCTTCGTTCCAAAGTTTTTCTTTAAAGCGAGGTTTGGCTTGTTGTTGCCATTCTTCGACTTCTTTGGTATCAAAACCAAAACGTTTTCCAATATTAATTAAACTTTGATTGGATTTAATCAACATTGCGTTCATTAAAGTATCCTGAATGAGGAAAGGACTTTCCTGGAAAATCCCTGACTCGTCATATTTGTATTTTTTTCCCAATTCCAAAAGGTACACGTATCGGTCATACTGATAAGACGTAGGCCTTTCATCAGAAGGGGCTAGACTAGTATCTCTTCGTTCATAAGTTGGAATTTCATCTTTTTTGATGACAATTCGATCCAGTGAATTATCCCAAAGAGGTGAGTTGTCTCGCCCAGATTCCCAAGGATGAAAGATGAAAGTAAGTCCTTCTCTTTCTGGGTCACGGTATTGATAAAACCATCGGTGACTATGTACAATTTTTGGAAAAATAGCTTTAACGAAATCTATTAATTTTTCGTTATCAGGAAATCTTTCCAATAAGTTTTCAATGATAAAACCATGAACTGCAGGTTGTGTGATACCGGAAGTTTTAGGTTTGTTTGGAGCACCGGAATTTACCTTTGCATTCCAAAAGTCATAATTCGGGAAATAGGTTTTTTCATTTTCACTGTGGAAGATAATATGCGGAATCATTCCATTC
Source organism: uncultured Saprospiraceae bacterium (assembly GCA_938041325.1). Taxonomy (GTDB): domain Bacteria; phylum Bacteroidota; class Bacteroidia; order Chitinophagales; family Saprospiraceae; genus CALIAG01. The sequence goes on from CALIAG010000370.1 coordinate 8,489, forward strand.
TCCCATTGTCCTGAAAACAAAGATTCCAATTCGCGAATAGCATAATCAAGATCAAAATGACATTGTCCTAATGCTGTAAATCCTGAATCCCAATTCCATTGGAATGGGTACAATTGACTTGTCGGAATAGTAAAACCTTCTTTCCAGTTTTTCCGAAGGACTTGTTGAGCGGGTAATATTAGTTTTTCCAAAAGATTAAGCTTTTTATTAATAATAAAGCTAGTTTTTTTTAATGAAATTGTTTAAAAATGAAGCAAAATAGCATTCTCAAATTATGGATTCTATTGCGCAACATTTTTTTTATTAGACATTTACCTTAATTAGTATAGCGTCTAAAATGGAACTTCATTGAAAATTCTGATTAGTTTGATAAAAACATTGGCGATCTTTATTCGACCGCCAATGTAACTGAAAAGAATAGAATAGGGGGAATGATTAGAAATTCAAAGTCCCACTTAGGAAGATTCTTCTTGGAAGAATTGGTCGTCCAAAGAAAAACTCACCTTCACCTTCTACAATAGCTCTTGGATTGCCTTCTGTTATTCCTTGAGAATCTGTTAAGTTAAAAACAGAAAATCCCAATCGGAAAGATTCGTTTCCTTCACCAAGACCGAAGGAGTAGCCAGCTCCAATACGCATGATACTTATTGGATCTAACTCAATGGTGTTATCATCACTTGTAAATTTTTTGCCGGTATAATTAACCGTTGCAAAAGCATCGAAATCATTGTTGTCATAATACAAGCCAAGGAAGCCAAGGAGATTTGGTTGACGTGCCAATTCATTGCCTTCATTTACTGTTTCTGTTGTATTGTTGATCAAGTCTTCTCGAATATTTTTTGTGATCTCATGGTTCTGTAAAGTAAACGAACCTCTTACACTCAAACCATCCACCAATTTGTAATCCAAAGTTGCTTCCAATCCAATCGTCGATGTGTTTTGCTCGTTTCTTCTGACTTGTTCTAAACGGCCATTCACAAAAGAATTTTGAATAGAGATTCTATCTTGTAAAGCTACATAGTAAGCTGCCACAGATCCACTCAATTTATCATTCCCAAACTTGATACCTGCTTCACCTTGAAGGATTGTTTCCGGATTATAATCAGTTCCAGTGATTCCTGTAGCTATTGGTGCGAATCCACGAAATTGAGGAAAGAAATAACCTCTAGAAAAGTTTGCATAAAGATTTGTAGAAGTATTAAGTTCATACAAGCCTGCTAGTGAAACAGCCCAACCCGAAGCGTTAATTCCTGCTCTTACAAAACTTCCGTCAGCAAAATTAACATTCGCCAAATCTGCTGTTAATTCCGGATCATCGTAAACGGTTGTTCCTACTACATTTCCTCTACTAAATTCTCCATTTGTAGTTTCATATCTAAAACCAACATCAAAACGCCATTTGTTAGCGATGATCTCATCAGTTATATAAAAAGCAGCTCTGTTTTGTTGTAAAAAATTATTACTTGTTTGACCAATTCGGTTGTATATTCCACCTTGAGAATAGACTTTATTTTGACCCGTTGAATCTGTAAAATTGATATCAACTAATTTGGGACTATTGTTCCATTCCGATACAACACGATATTGAAAATTGATATCATCTGCTTCTGATCGACCGATAAAAGTCCCGACCGTAATATTGTGACTTCCATTTGTAGTTGTGATATTTTTGGTAATAGACGCCTCACCTGAATAGTCTGTCATTGGTCTGATACGATCAACATGTAAATTGTCAACCACAAGATCAGAACCATTCACTGCATCTGACAAACCGTGGTAGTTGGCAGTATAGCCTTGGTTATCTGGTGCGACTACATCGACATATTTGTCCAAGGTTATTGGGTTACCTCCATTGGCGCCATTGCCACCAACATAAAGCGCAAAACTGTGTTTGTAATTTGCTAGTCTAGCTTTTGCATTGAATTTTAAATCATCAGCAAGGTCATATTCAAACTCTCCCAATGCATACCCACCTTTTGTATAAACTCCATCATCGTAAGGACTTTGGTATACACCACCTGCGGTCAAAAACGAAGTGTTGCTTAGTTCACCTGTCATTAACTGAGAAACCGGTTCTCCATCATTTCCATTCAATCTTTCTCGGCTTCCACCTGCCAAAGGAAGTGGCATAAGGAATTGTGCACGGTCATTAATAAATTGTCCATGGACAGTGAATGATCCTTTGTCAAAAACTTTTTTAATGTTGGCTCTCATTTGTCCTCCACGTGTTGGCACTCCAGTTTTGTAAGGCCCTTCATCATAGCGCATAAATCCAGTAATTGCATAGTAGGTATCAGAATCTTCTCCACCCAATTTTCCACCGCTATAGAAATCTGTTTTCAATCTTCCTTGTTCTGCCCATTCGACATTGACAATATTACCAGGATTGGTATCTCCTGTTTTACTTATGTAATTGATAATACCTGCAGCAGAACCTGCACCGTACAAAATGGCAGCACCACCTCGGACAAATTCTACTCCTTTGAAACCAATGTCGGGTCTTGCATAAACATCATGTGCGGAAGAATTTAATCCAAAAGTTGTCATTAAAGGAAGTCCATCATATTGAAGTGGATTAAAAGTATACTGTCCACCAGAAGGTAATCCTCTTACGAAAAGGTTGGTTGCTGTCTCACCACCACCACCTTCAGCAGTGATCCCAGGAATACTTCTGAGGATGTCCGCTTGGCTATTGGCATTAAGTCTTGTTATCTCTTTCATCCGAAGGGAGCTAATGGAAAGAGGAGCTTGCTTTTGAGATCTAAAAGTACTGGACGCTGTAATCAATACTTCATCCAACCCGACTCCTGAAATTAATGTAAAATCTTGTTTGATGGCTTGATTTCCACCTACCGTAATTTCAATGGTTTGTCCACTATATCCAGTATAGGAAACTTGAAGAGTATACGTTCCATCTTTGAGGCTTAATGAATAGTTGCCATTAAAATCAGATATCACTCCAGTATTTAGTTCTTGTACAAAAACGCTAGCACCGATCAATGTTTGACCATCAGTTGCGTCGGTGATTACACCTGAAACAGTGTTTTGCGCGGTAAGGATTGATGAGCTAAGTAATAAGCAAATTATCAATGGGAATTGATTCCAGAATCGTAGTAGATTTTTCATCATTTAGTTTTGTTTAATTATGTAATTCAATACTTTATTTTAAATAAGAATAGAATATGAGTCAAAAATAAGGCAAACTAAAGATTAGAAATGAATAGCATACTATCATTCAATAACACTATTCTATAATTAATTGTGTGAATTAAGGCAAAATGTATTATTATAGTACCTTAGTGTTTTACTGACAGAAAGCTTATAGCTAAATTTTGAACTTTTAAAACGAAACTTATGAGACCAGAATATGAAGTTATTGCAGAACCAGCAGAGCGCTCATTTACTGCAAAGATTGTGGCTAGAAAAAACCGTCCTTTGTTGAGTCAGGCTTGGCATTTTCATCCGGAACTTGAAATTTGCTATACCTTAAAAAGTAGCGGCCGCCGTTTTGTAGGCAATCAAATCTCTGACTATCATAAAGATGATTTAGTGATGTTTGGTTCTAATCTTCCGCATGGATTTACAACAGAAATGAGTAGTAGCCAAGTTGTGGTCCAAATGACTGCGGATTTTCTAGGCGATGGTTTTATGAGTAAACCAGAGTTACATGCTGTGAAAAATCTGTTCACAAAAGCCAAGCGTGGTTTGGAGTTTTCGGAACAAACTAAACATAAGACGAAGAAGATTCTTAAAAAATTGCTAAGAAAGAAAGGCATGACTCAGCTCCTATACTTATTGGAGTTGCTACATTTGCTAGCGGAAGCGGAAAATGTGAAGGAAATCTGCACTGAGGAATATGCACTTGATCTAAATGTTGATCAGCTTGGTCGTATTAAAATTGTGTACGATCATGTAATGGAAAATTTCAAGCAAGAAGTGAGTATCAAAGCGATTGCTGACAAGCTCAATATCTCAGAACCTGCTTTTTATAAATTTATTAAAAAGCAGACGAAAAAAACGTATACTCAAATAATCAATGAGTTTCGAATCAATCACGCTAGCAAGTTATTGATGACAACGGATTTAAATATCACTCAGATTTGCTACGACAGTGGCTATAATAATATCTCTTATTTTAATCGAAAGTTTAAAGAGATTATGGCACAAACACCACAGAATTTTAAAAGCAAATACATTGGCCAAAAAACATAATTTCAACCATTGCATTTTTATAGGTTTGTTTTTTTTTACAAAAAACAAACGCCGAGACGAATAGAAGCAAAGCCCTTTTACAAACCCTACACCACATCCCCTCGGCATTTTTATTCTCTAAAGAAAAAGTCTAAGAAAGTTCTTTTCTCACTTTTTCCAATAATTTTTTAGTTGCCATGATACCAGCTTCTTCATCATCACTTGCTCCTTCATATTCAATACCAACATAGCCTTTGTAACCAGCGTCTTTAACGATCTTCATCATTTTTAAGTAGTCCGTTTGAGTATCATTTCCATCTGCATCAAACTCATTGGCTTTGGCAGATACCGCTTTTGCATAATCCATCAATTCCGTAACGCCTTGGTAACGATCGTACTCTTCGATACACTTTCGGTCTTTCCATTCTTTCGCTTCTGTTCTTTTGATGCAGAAGTTTCCAAAGTCAGGAAGAGTACCACAATTCGGCATACCGACATTTTTCATGACGTCCGAAAGCCACTTTCCATTTGAGGAATAACTTCCGTGATTTTCAACGATTACATTGATGTCAAAATCTTTTGCAAAAGTAGCAACACCAGAAAGGCCATCAACTGCTGCTTTTGCAACCTCATCAGAAGTACCTACACCAAAAGCATTTACACGAATAGAATGACAGCCTAAAAATTTAGCAGCTTCCACCCATTTATAATGATTCTCAATTGCTTTTTTTCTCTCTGATTCTTTTGGATCTCCAAGTCCTCCTTCTCCATCAATCATGATCAACAAACTCTTGACACCACTTTCGGCAGCTCGTTTTTTCATTTGACCTAAATATTCCTTGTCTTTTGCTTTGTCTTTGAAAAACTGGTTGACAAATTCTACCCCTTCTATACCGAACTCATTTCTGGTGAGTTCAGGGAAATCCATGTTCTTGATTTTCCCAGAGAATAAGGCTTTATGTAAAGACCATTGGGCAAGTGAGATCTTAAAAAACATCTCACCTGTGGAAGTCATCGGTGATTTTGTTTCCATCTTTTTCCCAGCGGTTCCTGCATCTCCGCTTTTGCAAGCATTGAGTAACCAGGGACTTAGCATCAGTCCTGAGCCTAATAAAGCTCCTTGTTGTAGAAATGATCTTCTATTTTTAGACATATCTGTTGAAAATTGTAGGGTAGTAGGGGAAAGATGAGTCCTCCCACATGCTGGAAGGACTCATGTATATGTGATTAATTCTGAAAAGTAATAGATTCAACCTGAAATAAACCCGCATTATCAGTATGGGCTGTTGCTC
>CALIAG010000371.1 GCA_938041325.1 uncultured Saprospiraceae bacterium
ATTGATGTCATTGCCGATGAAGTCCATCAATGTGAAGGGGCCCATTCTAAATCCACCTATTTCTGTGATCGCCCAATCGATGGTTGCGAACGCTTCTTCCCGTGGAAGATTGGTTAGACCTTCTTCAAAAATTCTGAGGGACTCGCTATAAAAAGGTCTGGCAACTTTATTGACAATAAAGCCCGGGGTATCTTTTGCTAGGACGGTTAGTTTTCCCCACTCGTCAATAATTGCTTTCGTTTTATTTTTGGTTTCTTCGCTAGTCTGTATTGCTGGAATTATCTCAACCAATTTCATTAGTGGAGCAGGATTGAAAAAATGAATTCCGATAAAGCGCTCTGGTTGTTGGAGACTAGCGGCAAGTGACGTAATCGAAAGAGAAGAGGTGTTGGAAGCAATTATGCATTCCTGATCTACTAGCTTTTCTATTTTTTCAAAAACGGACTTTTTAATTGCTGGGTTTTCGACAATGGCTTCTATGACAAGGTTGGCTCCTTTTACATCATCAAGGTTAGAAGTATATGTGATATTTGACTGGATGCGATTTTTATCTTGTTCTACTATTCGTTCTTTTTCGATCAAACGATTTAGTATTTTCTCCAACTTGATTTTGCTCTTTGAAAGGGCATCTTCATTGATGTCAAAAAGCAATGTTTGATGATTGTGCGTGGCTGCGATTTGAGCAATTCCGCTTCCCATGGTTCCGCTGCCTAGTACTGCTACTTTCATTTGTTTTTCTTTTCCTATTTCTACTTTTTTCTTGAAAAAAAAGTAACAAAAATTCAAGACTGTATTCATTTCTTAACGCTCCAAAAAGATCAAAACACTAAACCAAATAAACTCGCTTTTTAGCAGAATCGATTTTGAATTGAATGTAGGTTGAGGTTTTTTTCAGATTCTATTTTTGCTTTCAATAAGCTCAAACAGTATTTTGTTTTTAACGTGTTTTGATCTTTTCTCCACTAAAATGAATAAGGTCAATATTTACTCTATTCTTGACACCCATCACACCTTTGCAACTAAAAGAAAAATCCTCTACAACATCTACAAAGTGCAATTAAACCACTCTAAATGTCGAATTAGCTCTTGACAAGTAAGTTACTTAAGACATTTAAAATAATCAAAAGGCTCTAAGCAATCTTCACATTGAAAAAGGGCTTTGCAAGCGGTTGATCCAAATTGGCTGACCATCTTGGTATTTGTTGAACTACAGTTCGTACATTTCACTATCCGCTCGCCATCTAGCAATGCTCTTTTATCTAGTTCTTCTCCCAATGGAGCTGCAACACCATATTCTTCTAATTTCTTTTTTCCATTTTCAGAAATCCAGTCCGTTGTCCATGCAGGCGACAAGACCAATTCAACGGTAGTTTCGTAGCCTATATCCGTTAATGCTTTTTTAATGTCAACAGCCATTGTATCCATAGCTGGACATCCGCTATAGGTCGGGGTCAAAGTAATTTGTACTTTTTTTTCAACCACCTCCACTTTCCGGATGACTCCTAAATCCATAACGGTTAGTACAGGAATTTCAGGATCAAACACGGTATCCAGTGCTTCCTTGACGGCTTTATTTTCGATATCTATTTGTGCTTTTACCATTGCATGTTTGGATAAGCTCTCTGCATGTATTGTAATTCCGAGAGGATGTAACCCATCTGTTCCGTATGCATGCCAGATTTGCCTTGAGCGTATCTTGGCTTTACATCAGGTATACTGATCGTTGCCAGCGTAAATATTTCTGAAACAACTTGATCGAATTGTTCCTTTATTTGTTGGAGATCAGCACCAATTCCCGCGAGTTGCATTTCTTTTTCGATTTCTGTTTCCACAAAAAACTCATTTGCGAAAGGATACAAAACGTTTATAGCCTCTTGCATTCTACCATGACTTTCTTCTGTTCCATAACCCAATCTCTTTACCCATTCGCCAGAGAATCGCAAATGATATTTCGATTCTTTCAAAGACTTCGTCGCAATGGCAGCGATCGTTTCGTCTTTGCTATTTACCAATTGTTCAAGTTGTAATTTTTGAAACGCATCAAAAAGAAATTGGCGGCCAATCACATGAGCGAAATCAATATTTGCTTGCTCTACCAAAATACAATTGTAATGCTCTCTGTCATATCTTAGAAAGGCAATCGTATCTTCTGTGCTGTCTCCTCCTTTTATTTTTGCGGCATATTGGAAATAATTTCTTACTTGACCGAATAAGTCGAGAGAAATATTGGTCAATGCAATATCTGTTTCCAAGGAGGGACCGTGTCCACAAAGTTCTGATAAGCGGTGGCCCAATATCATTGAATTGTCTCCTAACATTAGGAGGTATTTATACAAATTGTCCTTCATCATTAAATGTGTTTGAGTTCGATCGGTAATTTGTAAAAAGTAGGATGGCGGTATACTTTATCTTTTGCAGGCTCGAATAGTTCTCCTGCATTTTCTGGATTGGAAGCAGTGATATTTATGGATTCCACCACCCAGATACTTACTCCTTCTTCTCTGCGGGTATAAACATCTCTTGCGTTTTCGAGTGCCATTTCAGAGTCTGCTGCGTGTAGACTGCCGACGTGTCTATGCTCTAATCCGTTTTTGGATCGGATGAAGATTTCGAAGATTGGCCATTCTTTATTCATGTTTTAAAAATTTAAGGTTTTACACCTACCGAGCTTAAAAATGATGTATGGATAGAGCTACAAAGATGTCGCTC
>CALIAG010000372.1 GCA_938041325.1 uncultured Saprospiraceae bacterium
GGAAGTGGATTGATTTCATTGAAATTAGCAGAAAAAGGAGCCCATTCTTATGCTTCAGATATCAATCCAGAAGCGATTGAATCCATTAATAAAAGTGCAATTCACAACAATCTAAGGGTCACAACTATTCACTCTAATTTATTCGATAATATTAAAAAAGATGATTTCGATTTTATATTAATCAACCCTCCTTACTTTCCAAAAACGCCAAAAAACGACCGTGAAAAAGCTTTTTATTGCGGAGCCAATTTTGAGTATTTCCACAAATTATTTGCTCAACTCCCACTCTATATGCTTGTCAACAATTCAATCTTTATGATCTTAACTGATGATTGTGATTTACAGCAAATTAATAAAATTGCCAGTTCTCAAAATTTAAAAATGGAGGTTGTTCAAGAGAAAAAAAAGTGGGGAGAAAAGAATTTAATTTTCAAGATTTCTAAAACCTAATTCGGCTTGACAGCATTTTTCCTTTTCTCTATTTCTTCTAAAAAGAATATTTTCTTTTCTGGATTCTTTTTTACTTTGTCCAGCGCCTTTATTGCTGCCTCGTAGTCTCCTACTTGAGAATAGGAAAAACTAATATTGAACATCGCTTCTTCGAATCGAGGATTAATAAACAGCAGGTCTTCAAACTCCACAATGGATTCTTTGTGCATCTCCAACTGAACTAAACTACTCCCATAATCATTCAACAGGAATACATTGTACGGAGTATGTTCTTTCGCCATTTTAAACGATTCAATTGCTTCTTTATATTTCTGTTGATTATATAAAGCAATTCCTTTATACCATTTCAACGCTATGGTTACCTGATCTATCTGGTAACCGGGAGAGAAAGCTTTATCTGCTTCTTCGATCACTGCGCTCCAATTGCCTGCATTCTTGGCCTGTATCGCTTTCACTGTATGAAATTCCCCTTTCATATGAAAATAAGCTGCGAAAAAAGAAGGGAGCAAAAGGACTAGGAAAGAATAGCGTAAAGTACTTTTTTGCTTTTTACTTAGTTCATATTTATAAGCTTTGTTATTCAAATAGCTTTTGCAATTTTTTACAATTAAGCCCAATAGGAAAGCGAAGAAAATCTGGTGTTCTATTCGTTCTTTTGGAAAATCCAAGATTGAAATAATTAAGTAGCCGGACAACATTCCTAGGAGAATCATCAACCTTTCTTTATTTTTAGGATTGTCAGAAAGGCTTCTTACTATTGCATGAAAAGAAAAAACAAAAAAGCCAAAATATACTAAAAAACCAAGCATTCCCGTCTCTGCAAATACCTCTAAAAAGTCATTGTGAACTCTGGTAAAAATGATGTTTTGATCTTGTAATCTAAACCCACCTTCAATACTGTTTTTTGGAAAAACGATGCGCCAATTTCCAGCTCCATATCCTGTAAATGGTTTCTCCTGAATCAACAACGTCGTTTTATACCAAACAAACAAACGTTCCATTCCAGAAGCACTTTCTAAATAATTTGCAGGATTTAATTTTGCGAGATCTTCTTTAAACTGAGGCTTGACAAGCGTCAAGGCTGTTGTACCAATAATGCCTAATAGAACGAGCCCTAATACACCATTCCATAAGTAGGGAACATATTCTTTTTTTGATTTTAGTAAATAGAAAAAATAAGTTATACTGTAAGCAAACAAAGCCAAATATACTGCTCTTGAACGGAGCATCAGAATGGAAATGATTACCCAAACCAATACCATATAAAGAGGGATTTTCCATTTAAATTCCTTTCGATAATACATCGTAAAACCCAACAAAAGAAATAGGAATGAGGACAAAAGATTCTTGTGCGCAGAGAAGGCGGTTACTTGGTAAATAGACTGCCCCGTCAGTCCTGTCCCACCGAATCCTACCTTTAATAAATTCCATGTTGTCACAGCACAAACCAAAGCACTTAATCCTACAAAGCAATTGGCCAAAAAAGCTGCAGAAATCTTATCCAAAAGCATCCGAAATAAAAAATAGCCAATGCAAAATAAAAGTACTCCTTGTACAATGATAAATCCAGCAGATGGCAAATGACTTCCTAATAAAGAGAAAATATTGATGAGATAAAATCCTAGAACTCCTAAGTCCAGAAGATTGATTTTAAAATTCTTCTTTTGAAAAGAAAAAAAGATCAAGGCTATAAAAAACAAAATGGAAGTATAAGTAAACCGACTGGAATAAAACTCATCCATTAAGCCCGGTAAGCGGACTAAATAGATTAAAACTAAAGTGCAGAAGAAGAATAACTTGGCCTTCAAGGTGCTTTTCATATTAATTCTCAGGTAAAATGTCTGGGTAGGATTCGTAAATAAAGGAATTATAAGCTAATATCCAAACCAAGCCAAGATCATTTTTTTAAACGGCTTCATTTATTGAAAAAACGAATAATTACGTCTTATGTTTCTACAAAAAGAAATGGAGGCATATTACAATTCAAAGAGGTGATTTAAAGAATCAAATATTCAATTAAGATTCTCTTTTATATATTCCCCTACTCTATTTTGACCAAATGCATTCAGATGAGGATCGTTTTCATAAAAAACATTTTGAATAGAATCCGTTGCATTCAGAATCGAGCTGAGCTCTAATATTTTCACCTTCTCATTTTTCAAATTTTCTTGCAATTCTGTTAGGAAAGGATATGCTTGAGGGCCATTCTCAAATTGATCCGAAAACTTCATCCCTAATTCTTCGTATTGCATTTGATACTTTTTATTCACCAATGAACAATGTGGAATTACAACAATATATTTTGCACAAGTATCCGGAACTTCATTCAACAAAGCATTAAGTTTGACCAAGTACTTTTGCATATCTTTTTCACGCCCTCCTTTCAAATAAATGCTATTTTCTGCAAAGCTGTTCTCCGCTCTAATTTGCATTTTTACTCGTGGCGAATACGTTTCAATACTATATTGTTCCAGTAATTTTATATTTTTTTGAGTGGGCAAATCTTTCAATAAAGATTGCCTCAACATAGGAAGTCTGGCATTTATGTATTGAAGAATTAAAAACCGATCGGCCAGTAACCAATAAACTTTGCGGGTCAATGAAACGTCTCCTTCTTGAGCATGTCGAAATTCAAAAAGATCATTTCCCAAATATATTTGGTAAATAAATATCGAAGGATTCAGTTCTTTTATCCGTCGGCCAGCCATCAAAGCAGCCTGGTCAACCGTTGTCCCAGGAATACCAGAGTTTATAACCTTATAATTAGGCAATGCTTGTCGAAGGTATTTCACATAACTATCTTGATCGGCGGTAAAGGAATCTCCCATCGCCAATAGAACTTTTTTATCTGCTGGATCTGCCAATTCCTCTTTATTCAATAGTTCTAAATTCGATTTATAAAAATCAAAAATATAGCTGCGGTAACAGATTTCCAAAACAACTAAAACCACTAGTCCTAAAAAAAGAACGTAAGTTGTTGCTTTAAAAATTCGTTTTATTATTTTTGAAGAGACCTGATTCAAAAGATCTATATTAGGTAAAAATACAAGATACTTTTTCTTATTTTAAACCCACTTATTAAGCTTTGAAAATATGTCAAAAGCAGAAGATTTATTTAATAAAATAGCAGATAAGATGTCCAGCGAAATTCAACATGTTGAACGTGGACCGATGATGACCGCACCGGGCCTGAAATACAAAGGAAAAGTATTTGCTTTTTTCTATGAAGAAGAGATGACTTTTAAGCTAGGGAAAGATTTTGACCCTGTGGCGAATGACATCTCTTTCTACAGTTATTTAAGTCCGTTTAAGAACAAACCTCCGATGAAAGCTTGGTTTCAAATACCAGAATCTCTCTCTCACAGATGGGAAGAGTTGGCGAATCTGGCTTTGGATAAAATGCGAGGATAAAGACTTAAAAATTCAGTACCAACCCTAATCCATCATTCGTTGGTTTTAATTCTAAATTAAGATAAGTTTGTTTTTCTAGACTTTGATTAAATGACAATATGGCCTTCTTTTTCAAACTTAAAGAGGAATAAGTGAAGCCAATGGAAGCCAAGGCAGCTCCTGTAGCAGCAATAAAAGCG
>CALIAG010000373.1 GCA_938041325.1 uncultured Saprospiraceae bacterium
CGTTTTGATCGCTTTATAAGGGTGCGACCACTCTGTGGTCGAAGAGCTTGTATTGTGGCATTTGTTAACGTAAGGTGACCGCTCTGCGGTCATGAATCGCAGTTTTGTGAGGTAATATAGTTAGCCCGTTCAAAGGTCTAACAACTGAACAAGCTACCACTCTATAGTCGAAGCGCCATCTATTCTAGGATTGGTTTGCGTAAGGTGACCGCTCTGCGGTCAGGAATATTTTGAAAGGAATATTTTTTTAATTTTAACTATCCAGAATGCCATCAGAGTGTTTTATCTAACTCAATTCCATTTTAAAATATAGTGAAAGGCAGCAGCGACATTGAGCTTCACAAGAAAGTGTTTTTAGATTTTGTTGAAGCGATTTGATGTTGATCTGCTTGCGGAATTATTTTATCAGTTAATAAAAAAGGAGACCCCTCTGGGGTCGATAATAATTGCATATTGATAGGCAAACATAAGGGGACCGCTCTGCGGTCAGGAATATTTTGCAAGGAATATATATGTTTCATTAGTCCAGAATGACCGAGAAGTGGTCTCATTATAGTAGTTCTAATGTTCCATATCATGAACAACTGCCAAACGCATTCGCAGAGAGATCTCCTCACATTTGATTTTATATTTCCGCAACAAGGCCGACCGCAGAGCGGTCTCCCTACGTTAGACTTTGTATTCCCGTTTCAAGAAAGACCGCAGAGCGGTCTCCCTACGTTAAACCAATGTCAACATATCATAAACGACCGCAGAACACATTCGCCGAGAGATCTTCTCACATTCCATTTTATATTTCCGCAGTAAGACCGACCGCAGAGCGGTCTCCCTACGTCTCCCCGTTTGCATCCCAACAATCATTCTAAAAAGTCAAAAACATATTCATCCTTAAAATCAATTTCATAAGATTTCAAAAACGCCATGTATTCCTCCCGAAAAGATTTATTGCGATGATGTTCCTCTTGATTTTTCACATAATCAATGATGATGCTTTTTTCTCGATAGCCATGAGAAAAAACACCATACCCCGATTGCCATTCAAATTTATAAGGACATAATTTCCTATCATTAATATAAGCATTCGAAGCTTTCTTTATATCTCTGACCAAATCTTCAATCAATTCACGGCAATTATAATCTATGAATAGGTGAATGTGATTTTCCACACCGTTTACCGCTAAGGAATAATGTTCTTTTCTATTGATAATACCAGAGATAAATCTGAACAAATCCGGTCGCCATGATTTATGCAGCAAAGCCTGCCGGTTTTTGACTGCAAAGACGATTTGTAAGTTTACTTTCCGATAGGTGTTTGCCATAGTTATGTTGTTTTTTACAAAAAATACATTTAAAGATAATATTTATGATGAAAACAATTTCAAACAAGCCTTTCCGCCTATTTTACAGATAACAAAGAACTATAAAACACGACCAGTCATCAATATTTTCTAAATAGAATTATACTGAAAAAAACAAACGCTTTCTAAATCAACCGACTTTTCCTATTTTGCAGAAAGATCAAAAACAATATCAATCAATATGAATAATAAATCTCTCTGCCAGTTACTTTTCTTAATGCTTGGGCTTTCTTTATTTCTGTGCAATTGCGACACAAAAACCCCGGACGCCAAGGTTGAAAGTAAAACCGAAATCAAATCTCCAAGCGACGTAATCCCATTTTTAAAAGAATGGACGATTACTTTGGGCGATGGTTCGAATATTAAAAAACTGGAGAATTATCAAAACAAAGATTTCTTTTACCATACAAATGATGGTGAAGATTGGATCGTTTACAAAACACCCAACTCTGGTGGTACAACGCCAAATTCAAGCAATACCAGAACAGAATTACACCACCAAGCAGATTGGGTTCCTGAAACAGGAGGTCGATTGACCGGAACCTTAAAAGTACAACACGTTTCCACTACAGGTGATGCAAGAGTGGCCGCTTCCTATTCTGTAGTCGTTGGACAAATCCATAGCGGAGAAGGACATAAAAACGAACCTTTAAAAATCTTTTATAAAAAATTCCCTAGCCATACGAAAGGATCTCTTTTTTGGAACTACGAAATTAATCCCGCAGGTGACAATTCAAAGAGATGGGATTATTCAACAGCGGTTTGGGGACATGACATGTCAGTTGTTGGAACAAGTCCAACTTCATATCCTGAAGAACCCAAAGATGGTATTGCGTTAGGAGAAGAATTCAGTTATACCATAGACGTAAAGGACGGAATCATGCAGCTCACTTTCTCAAGGGAAGGATACGAAACCAAAAAATTTACAAAAAGTTTAGTCACCTCTGAGTACACCAGTTCTTCAGATATCCCTGAGCAAGTATCAACCCTATATGCGACATTAGGTCGGGATGGGATAGAACCTCCCAATGCGTATGCTGGTGAATTACAGTTTTTTAAACAAGGCGCTTATAATCAAACCAACGGAAAAAATCCGGATGATAATTTAGTTTGGAGTACAGGTTCGCAAACGTATAATGGGGATTTGAAAAAGCAATATGCAAATGGCAGTTATACAGAAGTATCGTTTAAAAAAGGGACCGTTGAAATCTACAAATAAAATTAAGCTGCATAGAAATTGGAAAACTCTTTCGTATTAGGGGAATTTATTCCCCTAAATTAAAAAGCTAGTAGTTTCAACAAATTAATTCGAAAAACACGATTTCTCGGACTAAAATATTCCAATATAAACTCCTAAGATTCATTTCATGCTGAATACGACTAAATTAAAAATCGCATTAATTGGATTGGGAGGAATTGCTCAAAAAGCTTACTTGCCTATTCTTGCCAATCATTCTTTAGTAGATCCAATTCTTTGTACAAGAAATACACAGACCTTAAACGAACTTTCCAATCAATATAGAATAAACAAAACCTATTCAAATTTAGAAGAACTCATTCGCGCAAAACCAGATGCTGCGATGGTTCACAGTTCTACAGAAAGTCATGGTCCTATCGTTACGCAATTATTGAATGCTAAAATTCCTGTTTTCGTAGACAAGCCATTGAGTTACTCGTTTGAAGAATCGAAAAGAATATTAGACCTTGCTTCTAAAAACAAATTGCCGCTCTATGTTGGTTTTAACAGAAGGTTTGCTCCTTTAATACAATCAATATCTGAGGTACCAGATCCTGTTCAAATTAACTGGCAGAAGAATCGAGTAAACCTGCCGGGTAGTCCACGCGTTTTTATTTTGGATGACTTTATTCATGTACTTGACAGTCTCCGTTTTTTAGGAAAAGGAACTATTTGCGATCTCAATGTTGTTGCTAGAGTTAAGAACGAAATGTTAGAGAACATTCAAGTTCAATGGCAACAAGGAGAAACATTTCTCTGCGGAGGAATGAATAGAATTAGTGGCATAGAAGAAGAAAGAATCGATTTTTTCTCCGAAGGAAACAAATGGGAAATTCGAGATTTAAATAGTGGGAGTCACTTTGCGAATGGAAAAGAACAGCGTTTAAAATTTGGCAATTGGGAATCTACCTTGTACAAACGGGGATTCGTAAATATGATTGAAGACTGGTTAACTGTTGTGCAAGAAAGAAACTACAACCCTGAATCAATTAAAGACATTTTGGACACGCATCGGTTATGCGAAACTGTTTTAAACAAAGCCTTAAACGAAGATTCTTAAAGGGATTATAATTCAATAAATATAAACTAAAAAGACTGACACAATATGAATTACTTGTCAAA
>CALIAG010000374.1 GCA_938041325.1 uncultured Saprospiraceae bacterium
CAAAACAATTTATGAAAAATAGTAATTTATGTCTCATTAAAAAAAGAATCTGAAATCACATTAGAAGTCATCAGAGATTACAGACATATTGCAGCTTTAAAAGAATTCGATTTTTCTGTAGTCTTAGCGATCACTCTCTCAAGCTTGATGGTACTCAGATATATCAGCGGAGAATTAGGAGATGACTCTGGAGCCATGCGACTATTTGATGGAATATTTTTGATGTTTGCTTTGTTCGTAAGAAATATATTTAGAGCTGGAGTTAGAAAATATGTGTAAAGAGAAAATATTATTTATTCACCGCATTAAAATTCCCCTTCTTTGGCTATGGGATGACGGCACCAAATCACATTATCGGCGGAATTGTAATCACAGGTTTGTTCGGTTCATTCTTGAAGCTAAACATTTTAGCCAATCCTATCTTTAATGCATCTACTATTTTGGGTTCATTGATTCCTGATATCGATTATACCAAATCTACCATTGGAAAAATATTCCGCCCCATTTCAAAATACCTCAATCGTAGATTTGGACATCGAACCGTTACACATTCTATCTTAGCTATGTATTCAGGTAGAGAATGGATAAATACTGGCTATTCGATTGGAGGAGGTCAAATAAGTTCTTATATTTCTAAAGTACGATTCACAAATGAACTAGAATTTGTTGATACGCTAAGATATTTAAGCCCTTTGCACCAAGTGGACTTTTTTATGAACCAAGAGATTTTCAGGTATTGCCTGATAAAAGCTTGGTTATACTAACGGAGGTCCAAGATTCATCTTATTCTACGGGTTATTTTGTTTTCAAAATTAATCAACAAGGAGATACATTGTGGTCTTCACTTCTTCAAACGGATAATTATGAACAAGCTTACTCCATTGAGGCTAAAGATGAAGGTTTTATACTTGGCGGCTTAAGAAGGATTCCTGACAATAGCATGGTAGGTCACCATTCAAAAAACTTATTAATCAAACTTGATAGTCTAGGTAATAAAGAATGGGAAAGGTTTATTCCTCCAGAAGAATTATCACTATTTGGAGTAAAGGATTTTATATTGGAAGGAGATGGAAGCATTATAATTGGAACTTCGATTGGGATTCCACAAACTTTCAGCTCTGATTATGTGAATGCATGGGAACCCATGATTTGCAAATTAGATAGTGACTTAAACCTTATTTGGTCAAGGCCTTTTATCCAATATCACAGATGGCAAAACAGCTTCAACAAACTACTTAAATGTAAGGATTCTAGTGGTTATTTAGGTTGTGGGCTATCTTCAGACCCTACTCCAAATGAGCCCGGAGGGGATATTAATGGTTTTATTCTTAAAGCAAGCAATGATGGTGATTCCTTATGGAGAAATTCATTTCACAATGATGATTGGTGGGAGTATGATAATTCAATGGATACATGGAAGCAGTTAAGACGTATTGGTGAAAGTAATAAAAGGAGTTCAGGTGTTGGATTTTCCATTGGCGACCGGGGTTATCTGGGAATTGGACAATCTGTAGATGCTAGGGAGGATTGGTGGATTTATTTACCTGACTAATCCTGTTATGGAACAAGCACTTCATGCTACACAATGAGTTATAAGTAGGCCGAAAATTAAAATGAAATAATTAAATCCATCTATTCTTTTTCGGGTACGTATTCCCAAAAATCATTGCGCAAACTTCCCATAAAAAGATAGCCTCTATCTAAGATAGAAAACCCTACACCAGAGTTACCTGGCAATCCATCAAAATCTGTTTTTTGTGTCCAAGTGTTATTCTCTGGATCGTATTCCCAAAAATCTTTCTCACTCATAAAGGAAGAATTGATTCCGGTACCTACATAACCTTTTTCACCAACTGAAAATCCTACCGCACTTGATCTGGCTTCTCCTTCAAATTTAGCTATCTCACTCCAAGTATCTGTTTGTGGGTCGTATTCCCAAAAATCGTCATACCGTGTAGGAGTTGCTCTATCTCGGCCGGTTCCAAAATAACCTTTTTCACCAATCGAAAACCCTACAGCGCCGTATCGGGCAACACCACCGAAGTCAGCCTTTTGAGTCCAGGTATCTGTTGGTGGGTCGTATTCCCAAAAGTCTCGAAACACATTATTTTCTAATAAAAAATGACTGCCTAAACCTACGTAACCTTTACCGTTAATAGTAAAACTAGAGGCTGCCCTTCTGCCTTCATCTCCAAAGATTGCTTTCTCAGTCCAGGTGTTTGTTTGTGGGTCATAAGCCCAAAATTCATTGACAACAAAACTTGGAAGATCCCCTCCTTGCCCTGAGTAAACATAACCGATATTATCAATTGAAAAACCAGTTGCGAAACGATCAGCTAGACCACTAAAATTTGCTTTTTGTGTCCATACATTAGTTGCTGGATCAAATTCCCAAAATTCTTTTTGTTCGTTTCCAGCGCCTAAATAACCTTTGCCATTAATCGAAAAAACAGAAGGGCCACTTTGGGATTGTCCCAACAAATCAGATCTTCGAATCCATACCCCTTCTACTTTATATATTGTCTGCTGACCATAAAGAACAAGTCCTCCGATAATTAAAAAAGGACGAATAAAATTGTCACCCGGTTGAATATCAGTCAGGCGTTCTGTAAATGTAATTGTTGTCCCATCGGAAGTTGTACTACTTTTAGATAGGAATCGCTGCT
The DNA here is from genome assembly GCA_938041325.1 of uncultured Saprospiraceae bacterium. Lineage (GTDB taxonomy): Bacteria > Bacteroidota > Bacteroidia > Chitinophagales > Saprospiraceae > CALIAG01. The sequence continues at coordinate 2,667 of CALIAG010000374.1, forward strand.
CTTCAATAGTAGGTAGAGGTGCTGTTCCCCAAACGATTCCATAATCTGCAATTAATATATCTTCTTCCACATTTGAAATCGTGGTCATAACATCTACTTCAAACCTATCCACCACTTGAACTGGATTGGATACAAATTCAATAATGCCATCAAATGAAATAGAATTATTTGTAAAAGATTTTACTTCACCATAAACTGGTTGATCGCCATCCAATGCATAAGCTCTATAATAATATTTCGCTCCAGGAATAAGTTCTTCCAATGTACTAGAGAACGCTCCATTGCCTTTTTTGAGAAAAGTAGTTTGCCCCTCTTTATTAACCAATGTAGGTGTTTCAACTAAGGAAGACCAAAGATGTCCATGTTGTTCAACTGAATTTTCTGAAGAAAGCCCTTTGATTTCACCATACACGATTACTTCTAAACTATTGCCTCCTTGATCAATTGGATCCGATGTAATTACCTCCACAAAATCAACAAGGTCTAAGTTCCATTTTTCACAAGATAAAAACAGCAAGATGATCATCAAATAACTAAAGGTTATCAGCTGAGGAGAATTATATTGAATCAGAATTTTCATAGGTCAACTTGTATTTGAATGTATTTTTGCATTTCAACAACCTTACCTGGCAATATATTCCCAAAAATTGAAATTGCCCACAAACCCACGCTCGTTGCTTGTAAAACTGGAAAAAAGGGAAGTATTGGTTGTCGGTATATTTGAAAGTTGAGTCCAGGCATTTTCATTAGTATTATATTCCCAAAAATCATTGAGATCGCCAGATTCAAAATTAGATCCCATCCCCACATAAGCTTTATCATTGATGGTAAATCCAGTCGCCTTACTTCTTCTTGCTCCTCCAAAGTCAGCCAATTGAGTCCATGCTTCTGTTTGTGGATCAAACTCCCAAAAATCATTGAGAGATCCTGAGACTTGATTAAATCCCAATCCTACATATCCTTTTTCAGCAGTGCTAAAACTAACAGCATCGGTTCTTCCTTCTCCTCCAAAATCTGCTTTTCGAGACCATACATTCGATTCAGGGTTATATCCCCAAAAATCGGTTACGTAGTTGAATTCTATATTATCAATTCCTGATCCCATGTATCCCTTATCGCCAATTGAAAATGCAAATGGACGGGAAGTAAAACCTTCTCCCGCATAGTCTGCTTTTTGAGTCCATACATCTGCTTGCGGATCATATTCCCAAAAGTTAGCCAACGGTGCACCCGTGTCCCAATTATACCCTGTGCCTAGGTAAATTTTATTATCGATTGAAAAGCCAACTGGATTAGCTTGTACGTCAAAATTCCTCTTTTGACTCCATCTATCTGCAGAGGAATCATATTCCCAAAAATTCTCAAATTGATTTCCAGTATAATAATAGGCATTACCCATTGTAGAAAATCCAACTGGTGTCTGAGTAAAACCGCTACCTAAATTTGGAAAAGAATCTCGTTCTATCCAAATATCCCACAAATCCCCGTTAAAAAAAATTACCTCTCCATATAGCGTGTCCAATTTAAAAGTAGTGGGATGACGTAATACTGAAAAGGCTCTAAAATAAATCGGCTCTTCATGATTTAATCCACCAATTGTTGCTAAAAAGGATTGATCCGAACGTTGGACTCCTAAATCAATAAAATTGTCATCAAGGTTTGGGAATTCATTTTGCGCGGACCAGCAGAAACCATGTTGAGTACCAATGAACCCTGCGGTCGTGCCATTGATGTGGCCGTAGACTTCGATATTTCTACCATTTTCATAACGGATAGAATCCGTAAAAACCATTCCATTCCCTGAATTCCAGGTCATTGATTCACTGTAGTAGGTTGTATTGTTTAACACCGCAAATGCAACAAAAATGTAAGAGGAACTTGGATCAAAATTATCCAGGTCAGCAAAGAAGTCAGGTGTGTCTCCTTTGTCTTTTAATCCCAAAGATTGAATGCCTTCATTATTTATAAAAGTTGGAATGGTTGATTCTGAAGTCCATAAAAAGCCATGATCTGAAATTTGTCCAATTTGAAGGTCTTTGATTTTACCAGTAAGTTTTACTTCATTTATGGAAAGAATTTCTAGATTGGTTAGTTCAACTGAAATAAAGTCTTGCGTTTCTAAATTCCATTTTTCGCAAGCGAATACGGTGAGGATTACTAAGACAAAAAAGCAATATTTTTGAATTATAATTTTCATTTTCTTCGGGGTTTAAAAATAACTTCTACTTATATCGATCAATGATGCTATCTACTTCCATAATGCTTACCGTAGGTGGAATGATTCCTTTTTCAATTTTGTATACCACCAACTCTCCAAATTTTTGGGCTTGCAATTTTGTATCAAATCCATTGGTACCACCTACTGCGGGTTTAGAAGGTTGATGAATATATCGTTTCCCATTTCTAAAAATATCATACCCCCAACCATTTTCATTCTGAAATGTTTTTACCTCTAATTTTTTTACTGGCAATTTCGTAGAGGTAGTTTTTGTTGATGTTTCAGAAATATTTTTTTTAGTATTGGTTTCACCACAACTCATAAAAAAAACAAGTAAAAAAAGCGGTAAAAGAACCTTTTTAAATTCATTGTTCAAAGCTTGTTTTTTTGCTTCCATAATTATAATTAAGAAGTTGTTTTTTAATTCTAAAAAACGATTATTTTTTCGCTTCGATTTCCCGAATACGTTGCAATAATTTTGCATCATTGGGTCGTATGCGTAAAGCATTTCGATAACTCTCTAAAGCCATTTGGTAACCAAAGGCTGTTTGAGCATTGAAAAAAGCCTCTCCATCTGCGTTGAATTTTTCAAAGGCTACAGCCAATTTACCTTTGGTTGCATTGATTTTACTTTGTGCCAAACTATTATTAAAACCCAATGCTAAGGCTTGTTGGTATTTGCCAAGCGCATCTACATAAAGGGCATCATTATTTCGATTAAAAAAGGCATCACCTTCATTTAATAATTTTTCAAAACGATTGGAAACACCGACTTTATTTTGAGAAGCTAAAATGCTGTCTCTTGCTTCTTGTCTATTTTGATCAAAATCTAAAGCAGTTTGAAAGGCCTGAATCGCTTCTGAATAATTGCTGGTAGCCATCAAGGTTTTTCCTTCATTCAGATATTTTTCGTAGTTAGCCGCTTTTTGCTGTTCTTGGGCATTTTGGACTTCCAACAAACGCGTATCAGCTAGCAATACATTTTCTTGGGCAATCAGGCGTTGACTGTTAGAATAAATGGTTAAAGCTGTTAAAGCGGCCAAAATTGTAAACGCCGTACTCCCTATAAAAAAACGACGTCGGCGAACAGCAGTAGCGCTTTTATTGACAAATATCCATTCCTCTTCAGTAAGAGCATTTTCTTCTTTAAGTCGTTGCTCAAAAGATTTGATCAATTGTATTTCATTGCTGTTCAATAAAGTCTTTGTTGCTTCAAAAGCATGGAAACGATCTTTTACAATTCTACCAATTTGTAATAATGCGATTTCTTCCGTAGAGCGCGTATTGGCTATATATTTTGCCAATACATCATGAGACAATTCAAAAAGATTATTGTCAAATCGCAACAGTCGATTCTTTTCTAATTCTTCAACAACATAATTAATTTGTTGCTTTGTCAAATTACCAATGCTGAGTACTTCTTTGTTGACAGGTCGTTTTGTTCCATCCAAAGTAACAAAGGCATTTAATATTTTTGAAACAGCTGATTGGGGAATATTTTGAAATTTCTTTTCCGTATTTTGTTGAATAGCCAGTTTTTGTTTTTCAAGAAAATCTCCAAGTATATTTTCAAAACTACCAACCTCTTGAATCAAAGAATAGGTAAACGTAATGTCTTCCTCTCCGTTTGGCTTGGCTGCTTTATAGAGTTGATCTAAAAAAACTTGCAAATGAGTCAATTCTATTCTTCCGGTCCCTTCACTGAGTAAATCAATAATTTCTCCTGACAATTCGTCTTTCTCCAAACCTATATTATATTGACCAACCGTTTTTTTAATTACATTTTCCGCTTTAAGTCTATTCAGTGGTTCAACGCGCAATCTTTTATCAAATATATGAGGCACTATTTTCTCGAACTGATAAAGTTCAGCAATCGACTCTTCTCGCATAATGATGATGATTCGACAATAGGTTTCTGTTTCGAGAATGTCTGCTATCGTTTTATAAAACTGATCTTGTTCTTCTTTACTTCCAAGAATAAAGATCTCTTCGAATTGATCAAAAATAAGATAGATGGGTTTGAGGTAATGTTTATAAAGACGTCGCAATTGACGAACCACTTCATTTTCATGTTCGAAAACGACAGTATTGGTTCGCTTGGTCGTTTGTCTTTTTCTCATCAATCGTTCTCTTAGCGTACCACTTTCTTTTCGGGTGGTTTCGTATTGTTGAAGTGTATGAATAAGAGAGTCATTAATGTTTTCATTTCTACGAATGTAAGTATCAAACCAATTTGTACTGCTAAAGCGATTAGCAAGGCCACATTTTATGAGACTCGTTTTACCCGTTCCTGATTGCCCATAGACTAATGTGAGATTTGACTGAAAGGCCATTTCGTATAGGGCCTCCACTTCCTCTTCTCTCCCAAAGAAAACATCTTTGTCCTCCTTAGTATAAGCATCCAGAAATTTAAAAGGTGATGTTATATTCATAATAAATCAGCAACTTAGCGTTTTCTTGAAAAGCGAGATCCCCCTTTATCCTTTTCAAGTTGTTTTACAAAATCAGGTTCCTGACTAAATATTTTTGCCCAGAATCGATCAAATTGATTTTTTATTTGAGGATAAAATTTCTTATTTATGACAAGCGGCTGGTCGCTAGGATTATTCATAAATTGATAATGGTAGGCATCATTCATGTAATAAATAAACAAATAAATCTTACTGCTTTGATTTCCATTCAGTGCATTTTCGTCTATGATAAATGGAGTAAGGTTGAGGTAACCAATAATTTCATTATTGTCTCGTTTAAGAAAAATTACAGATTTATTATCCGCAAAATTATCAAAATCAATACCGACTTCAGTTACGCCTGTGGTGGCAACAGTTAAAGCACGATTTAAAGTAATTTGATTGTGCCGATAACGGACCGACTCATGCCTACTTTTGACTAGTTCAATATTCTTTATGGTAACTAGTTTGTATTGGACTAAGAAAGCTATTCTCTTAAGCAAAATGCCAAGTTTTTCTTCTGCATCCAAACACTTAGTTTCGACTTGCTCAGCGTCGATATCTCCCTGATTCAATTCAATCTGCAAATTCTTAATATACTGGTAAGAACTATCCAGTTCTTCATCTTTTCCATTATTTAAATTAAAAGATTTGAGTTCATCAAGAAAAAATGAAATGTTGTTTTCTTTAAAAACATTAGAAATAGAGTTGATCAAATTAGCATGATCCAATTCATTAAAATTCTCAATTGAAGTCTTGTAGAATTTTTTGCAAACAGCTAGTTGTTCTTCAGATAATTTGAGATTTTCATTCTTGTATTTTTCATCCCATAGTTGAGAAAGCAAAATAAAATTGATAAACTGAAGTGTTGTATTATAAGTAGACACCAATTGCTGTAGTCTTCCAACACTAAAATATTCCATTTCATCTGGCCGTCTTGAATCATTACTTCGAGTAAATAAAACACGCAATTGTTCTCCAATAGGAGTAGGGAATACATCTACAATCTCTCGTTTAATAGAAGGAATATCTAAATCTTCTTTATTTAACTCATCGTCTAAATCTTTACTGTACTCTGCCAAGTTTTCGCAGATCAGATCAATTAATAGGTCATTTACAATCACTCCACTCTTGCCCGTAATGGGTGGAAGAGGCAGATTAGGTAAAGCTGTTTTTACAGGATTATCTTCAATTCGTTTTCCCTTTCCATCTAACTCTTTAGGATCAGGAACCAAAATACCATCATTAGAAACCGCAAATATTTGCATTGGTTGAGGTACATTTTTTAATTGAAAAGTACCTAGAGAATTGAAATGAAAATCGGGTTGGTTGGATAATTCTGCTCTAACTTTTTGCGATGTTAGGATGGCTCCTTCTACTGCAAAAGATTCCAAGCGAGAAGCAATATTAACTGCACTGCCAAAGACATCTTCCTCTTCTCGAACTAACTCACCAAAATGTAACCCAATTCGAAGTGGAACAATTGGATCTTTTCGTAAATCAAGTTGAATATCGATAGCGCATTGAACAGCATCGACCGTTGAGTTAAAAATGCTTAACGTCCCATCACCAAAATACTGTATGATGTCTCCAAAGTATTGCTCATGTCGCAAACGAATGACTTCCCGATGACGTTGACGAAGTCGGCCTGCGAGTACCTCATCTCTGCTCATCATTGCCGTGTAACCAATCATATCGGTAAACATAATAGCAGCAAGCTGACGACGTTGACGCATAGTTTAATTTTTTTGATAAAATTTATTACTGTTCATAAACATTTAGAAATAAAATCAATTCTGCAGGCTTAACCCATAACGCACCTTCTTTTCTTCTGAAATTTGTGGCAGAGGTTTATTCCCATTTTGGAATTCGTTGAAAACAATATTAGGAAGAGGTGTACTAACAACTTTTCCATTTCTTAAAACACCAAACACCTTATCGCTTTTTGAGGAGAAAAAAGCTTTGCAAAATGAAGATTCTTCACTCTTAAGATTCATTACTACATCACCATCTATATCCCAAATTTTTATAGTACCATCATCTGAAACACTCAATAAATGTTGGCTATCATCAGAAAATGAAGCTTTGATTATTCGCCCAGTGTGTTGGCGCAACTCTACTTTTTCACTTCCTTCTACCTCCCATAAACCAATGGTTTGGTCTTGGGAAACCGTAAATAAATATTTCCCATCTTTGCTAGCACTCGCCGCTGTAATCATTTGTTGGTGAGCTTGTTCTTTTTTTAGACTGTTTCCACTTTGATCCCACCATTGAAGTATTCCATTAGAAGTTGTAGTATAGATTTTATTTGAACCAGGAAGAAAGCCTGCAGCAGTAACCAAAGAATTTGGATGATTCATAACTGTTGTTTGATTCCCTTTGGTATCCCAAAGAACGGCCTTACTATCTGCCGAGCAAGTTAGAATTTTTTGTCCATCAGTTGAGAAAGTCACAGAATAGATTGGACCATCATGTTTCAATTGAGTTATCAGTTGGCCATTTTCACTCCAAATGCCGACAGTTTGATCAGAAGAATGAGTCAAAACAGGAAATCCATTTGGAGAAAAATAGGAAGAAAGAATGGGTTCTGTGTGCTTCTCCAATACAGCAAGCGATTGGCCTTCTTGATCCCATAGTCGAGCGGTTCCATCCCTTGACCAACTGATCCATTTTTTACCATCTTTAGAAAATTGAAAACCTGAAATTTCAGTAGTATGTTCTTCCAGAATTTTATGGATAGTACCATTGCTATTATACATTGCGATTTTCCCATCTCCAGATCCAGTAAGTATTTTTGTTCCATCTGGTGAAAAAGCTAAAGAATAAACAGTCTGTTCAAGGTCATTAAGTAATGCTTTTTCTTGTCCATTAGGCCAAAGTATTACATTTTTTCCTGTAGAGCGAGTCAATACTTGCTGACCATTTGGTGAAACAATGACATCAACTTGTGGTAGATTATTTGCATTATACTCTTCTGTAAAATTTTGGTAAACAGCATCTCCAAAGCTTAGTTTCACTTTAGGGATTAATCCTGAATTAATTTTTTGATAGGATAGGTAAGCAAGATATAATCCATCGGCAGGTACTCCATTTGCCAATTCCTGATCAGCAAGAAATGCAATGCGATTGGCCTCTGTTATTAGAAGTTGATGTTGTGCAATTTTAGTTTGTTCTTCCGCCTTTCTTTGAGCTGCTTCTGCATTTTGCTGTTGTTCTTCAGCTCGTTTTCTAGCTTTGTTAATAGAAGTAATATATCCTTGTTGTGCCTCCTCAATTGCATTATCTAAATCCTTTCGTTGCTGAATACTTATATCAGGGCAACGGGTGGCTGCCCGAAACTGAGAGATCGCATTTTCAAAATTATTGGCCTGTGCAAGACGTTGACCTTCCTGGTAAAAATTTTGAAAACATTGTGCTTTTAGATTTGACTGATTTATCAGTACTATAAAAACAAAAAATGTTGTTCTTATCATTTGGAAAATGTTTTTTGGGTATCCATTTAATTAAACAAACGAGTTTGTTTAATTAAAAATTCATTTTAAGTTTCAGGCCTGCTCCTCCATCTACAACGCCAGTTGACAGGTTTAAACTTGGAGCCATGACTAAATCTGATTCAGTACAATATTGATCGTATAAAGACTTATTTCTTTTGTATTTCCTTTGTCTAAATAAAAACAGGGTTACATCTGTAGCCAAAATACCTGCACCAATATATGTCAGCAACAAATAAGTGTGGTGATTTTTATTGGCATCTTCATATTTAGGACTTGCTTCTTCTAGCGTAGACGACACTAGGTATTCATCATTATAAATACTTTGTGATTGGCTTCTAAAAAGCTGCCCCAATCCAATACTCGCCACTCCGATTCCTGCAGCTAAGTAAAAGGGTGTTCGTTGTTTAGAAGTGAATTGTGGTTTTCCTAAACTACAATCATAAGGTAACATCTTTTCCCCCCAACGATGAATGGTAAGCATTACCTTTAATCGACCTTCCAGTTGAATATATTTGCTCTGCAAATTAATCCACACTATTTTTTTTTCACCGACTGAATTTACTTGACCCCAATCACCTCTGAATTCATCATGAGGAACAAGAAGAAGCTCTTCATCATATAATTTAATGATTGGAATCACTTCATAGAAACGGCCTTCTTCTCCTAATTCTGGTAAAGTATATTGGATTGAAATTTCGCTATTTTGGACGTCAATTCTAAGACCATCAGAAGACGTTACATCAAGTACTTCACCTTTAGCAAGATTAATATCTACCTGTGCGTTAAGGTTACTACTACTCAATATTTCCGTTTGTTGCCCCATCGTGAATAGCGGGGAGAGCATCAATAGGATGAGAATTTTTTTCATTGGGGTTAAGATTAAACAAACCTATCTGAAAGTACTCGTTATATTTAAGAAACGACTTTTGATTATGACTTTATTTACTTTCGTTTGACCTAACAAAAAGTAGGATAAAATCTTGTAATAGTTTCTTTAAAACAAGTTTTTCAAAAATATTAAACCTACCATTCTTTCCTCCCGATTTATAACCAAAGTAAAATTTTACCCTGATAAAAATAAATGCGTCGGAAGCAAAAGAATAGAGTTTGAAATATTGTATTTATTGTTTGTATAATTCAAATATAATTAATTTGGATTAATTGCTAATACAAATTTGATATAATCAAAGAATATTTTGTTGCTCCCCGTATTCCAACAGCATCAGGAGCTTTGCAGGATTTATCTAAGCTTTACTAAAAATGTGCTGAATTTGACTTTTGAGTTGGAATAAAAAAACGAAGTCACTTTTCGATTGTGGACATCGGTGGAAAAATAATGAAAGACATCATACGTAAATAAACTGTTACAAAGCAACGTACTATTTCGAAAGACATTTCTCAACAGCTTCCTACAGGAATGTATTTTGTATATTTTAGAACCAAGAAGGGAATCGTGACTCAAAAACGGATTATTCAATAACGTTATTCTAAAATAGTTTTCAAACACCTCCACTACTTCCATTCCGTTGGCCTCCGTTCCAGCAGGAGCTTGCAGTTCCCGTATCAGGAGTGGATATTCACTAGCCACAATAGGTAATTAAAAAAGTGAAAAGTGTTTTATGTACTGTCGTCAGAATAAGACGAATACACCTTACAAAGTAAAATGTTTTAATTTTAAGACTGTTTTGTTTAAAAAGAATGTTGAATTTTTGAGATTGGATGTTACAATCCATTGCAATGAGGATTAAAAGAGCATCAAAAAGCATTAAAAGATAATAAAGCAAAACCTTCAAATGTTTACCCATTACTTACCCTTCTAAAAATAAAAATGCGTAACTCAATGATAATCATTTAGCTACGCATTTTACTTGTGATCCCACCAG
>CALIAG010000375.1 GCA_938041325.1 uncultured Saprospiraceae bacterium
TGCTTAATCTTAAACGATATTTTTATCTTTGAAAAAAGATAAAATGAAAACCTTTTTCACATTACTCCTTCTTTTCACTTCGCAGTACTTTTCCCATGCCCAAGAGGTAGCCACTCTAGCTGTAAAAACAGAATATTCTATTCTAGAAAATATTCAGTACCGAGATGCAAAAATAGCAGCACAAACGGATTACATGAAAGAGCGTTGTGTACTTGATATTTACTATCCTACCAATAGATCAAATTTTCAAACTGTTGTTTGGTTTCACGGTGGAGGAATTGAGTATGGAAATAAATTCTTCCCGGAAGAACTACAAAATAAAGACATTGCGATAGTTGCCGTTAATTATAGGCTTTTTCCGAAAGTAAAAGCACCTGATTATATTGATGATTCAGCCGCAGCTGTAGCTTGGGTTTTTCAGAATATTCAAAAATATGGAGGCGATCCAGACCAAATATTTGTCTCTGGTCATTCCGCAGGAGGTTACTTGACTAGCATGATCGGATTAGATAAAAAATACCTAAAAAAATATGGACAAGATGCCAATAAAATAGCTGCGCTTGTTCCTTACAGCGGACATACAATTACCCACTTTACTGTTCGCAAAGAACGAGGGATAGCGGGTACACAACCGATAATTGATGACCTTGCCCCACTATTTCACATAAGAAAAGATGCTCCGCCCTTGATATTAATTACTGGCGATAGAGAATTGGAAATGTTGGGAAGGTATGAGGAAAATGCTTATCTCTGGAGAATGATGCAAGTGATTGAACATCCAGCTACAGACATCTACGAATTAGATGGCTACAACCATGGAGACATGGCCATTCCTGCACACCACATTCTTTTGACTACAATGAAAAAGTTTTCTAATAAAAAGAAGGAATAAAGTTTAAAAAAGAATCTTCAAATTTTAATATCCAATTTTAAAGAATGGAACGAGTAGCAATTATTTTTGGTTCTTCAAGAAATGACGGGGACACTCAAAAAGTAATCGATCATTTAAACGAAAACGAGACTTTCACTATTTTTAATTTGAACGATTATAAAATTTCTTATTACGATTATCAACACAGAAATATAAACGACGATTACATCTCGCTGATGTCCGAAATAACAGAAAATTTTGACCTCCTCATTTTTGCAACGCCTATTTATTGGTATACCATGAGTGCACAAATCAAAACATTCCTAGATCGAATTACCGACCTATTAAAAGTAAAAAAAGATATTGGTCGAAAACTGAGAGGAAAAAAAATGGGCTTAATTTCTGTTTCAAATGACGACGATAGATTGCCTTCTTTTGCAGAACCTTTTTCTCACTCAGCGAGTTACCTAGGAATGTCTTATATCGGCGATATCCATGTAGTTGTCGAAAACGGAATGCTCACAAATACCGAGCAAAGTAAAATCAACGACTTTAAAAATATTTTTTCTTAACCAATAATTAGATCAATAAAAGCTGAGTTTGATTATCTTTCCATTAAAAATAAATGAAACTCCTCAATCTCATCCTCCCTTTTTTCCTTTTTCTCTTCCCATCCTATTTCCTAGCACAGGATGAATCCAAAGTTACCTTAGATAGAATGTTCAATTCTTCTGATTTTCGGCAAGAATACTTAGGTCCAATTCAATGGATTGAAAATGGAGAAGCTTACATAAAGAAAGAACCTTCTAAACTCCTTGAAAAAGAAAAAGATTTAGTTCGTTATTCTTCTAATAGTGAGAAAAAAGAAATTTGGATTTCGGCGCCCAGTTTGATTCCAAAAGGCCAATCTTCTCCCATTAATGTTGAACAATTTTCATTAACTCCAGATCAAAAAAAGGTTATACTCTTCACCAATTCCAAAAGAGTTTGGCGAAGCAATACAAAAGGTGATTTTTGGGTTTTTGATTTAAAAACAAAGGAATTGAGAAGATTGGGTGCTTCGTTTCCCAGCTCTTCTTTAATGTTTGCCAAGTTTTCTCCCGACAATTCATATGTTGCCTACATTCATGAATTCAATCTTTATAAAGAAAATTTGGATTCCGGTGAAGTTACTCAACTCACTTTTGATGGATCAAGAGATATTATCAATGGTACTTTCGACTGGGTTTATGAAGAAGAATTCGGATGCAGAGATGGCTTTCGCTGGAGTCCGGACGGTGCGCATATAGCACTTTGGCAACTCGATGCATCTGCTATTGGAACTTTTATGATGATCAACAATACAGACTCGATTTATCCTGAAACAATTCCAGTTCAATACCCTAAAGTCGGTCAAGATCCAAGTGCTTGTAAAGTTGGTGTCATCCACACCGCTTCAAAAAAGTTGCACTGGATAGAAATGGAAGGTGATTCAAAGCAACACTATATACCGAGAATGCAATGGATAAATCCTCAAACACTTCTTATACAAAGAATTAACAGAAAGCAAAACCATTTAAAGATCTGGTCTTATAATGTTGAAAAGAAAGATTTACAACTCGTTTATTCAGAACAAGAAAAAACATGGGTTGATATTTCTTACCCCGACATCACAGCAAATGGCTGGGGTATGAATGACTTAACAATAATGGAAAACGGCAGCTCATTTTTACGATTAAGTGAAACGGATGGATGGAGACATGTTTACAAAATCAATCTTAATGATGGAAAAAAGAAATGCCTAACGCCCGGGGAATATGATGTTGCTTCTATTTATGGTCATGATGATAAAAATTTATTTTTCAGTGCATCTCCTGAGACAAGTACCCAACGGTATTTATATATGACTGACCTGGATGGTAAAGGAACTGCAACAAGAGTTACTCCAAAAACTTTTCCAGGGATCAATAAATATAATTTTTCTCCAAACGGAAAATATGCCATTCACAACCATTCAAATGCCACAACCCCTTCTACGCAAACCTTGATTAAAGCATCAAATCATAAATCCATTTCATCTTTGGTTAAAAATGAAAAATATAAAAATACCATAGCGAAAATAGACATGCCTTCCGTCGAATTTTTCACGGTAACAACAGAAGAAGGAATTGAAGTGGATGGTAGAATGTTGAAACCAAAAAACTTTGATCCTACAAAAAAATATCCGGTATTGTTTAATGTTTATGGTGAACCTTGGGGAGCGGTTGCTATTGACAGCTGGGGCAGTATGTTTAATACCTTATTGACTCAACAAGGTTATATCGTTATAGCTATGGACAATAGAGGAACACCATGTTTGAAAGGAAGTGAATGGAGAAAAAGCATTTATAGAAAAATAGGAATTATCAATGCCAGAGATCAAGCACTCGCAGCAAAAGAAATTCTGAAACGCCCTTATTTAGACGATGAAAGAGTAGCTGTATGGGGATGGAGCGGTGGAGGTTCTATGACTTTAAATCTTCTTTTTCAATACCCAGAGATTTATCATACAGGAATGTCCGTTGCACCAGTTGCAAATCAATTGCTTTATGACAATGCTTATCAAGAAAGATATATGGGACTTCCATCTGAAAACATGGAGGATTTTGTCAATGGCTCACCAATTAGTCATGCTAAAAATTTGAAAGGAAATTTACTTTTAATCCATGGCACCGGTGACGACAATGTTCATTACCAAAATGCAGAAGTACTTATTAATGAATTGATAAAACATAATAAAATCTTTTCTATGATGGCGTATCCTAACCGTTCCCATGGCATTTATGAGGGCAAAGGAACTTCTTTACACCTCTACTCTACTTTGCTCAATTATTTAAACACCCATTGTCCGGTAGAAAATACTGGTAGTACAAAACCATAATATTGGTATTGGTTAAAAGCTGGATTATTCAAAAAACTAAAAATTTTATCTGGTAGGATTTTCAGAAGAATTACCTTAATTTTTCCTTATATGGAGAAGCAAAACATGCTTTCTCCATCAATTCGTACTGACTTCTTCGGACCCGTCACTTTTCGGCTAGATATTTGTATTTTTTAAGTATCCCTCCCTTACAAGTTGTTTTAGAACATACAAATATTACAATTAACTCATGGGTTATCGAAAGTTACTCTACGTTACCCTCCTCGCCTTTCTTTTTTCTTGCCAACCAGATAATGATGATCTTGACTTTCGAGTGGAAGATTTTAGGTATGAACATTCGAATGAAGAATTCTTCATTAAAGTCGATAGCAGCAGGTCCGTTCGTGCTTACTTATCCAAGCCAGAAGGTGGAAGTATGGATATCGTAATAGTATTGCATAGCGGTACATTCGATTTTAGCAATAGTCATAATTCTACATTGCGCTACGGACAAAGAGATGATGCCGGACAAATATTTTTGGACGAAGGAAAAGCAGTACTCAGTTTAGAATACACAGAATTTGAGGCCAATGGAAGTATTTCTCCAAGAGGTATAAAGGAATTGCAAGATGTCGTTTCTACCATTGACTGGTTAAAAACAAATCCATTTTTAAAAAATAAATTCAATATTGAGAGAGTTTTCACTTTTGGGACCAATCGCGGAGGTGGCCTTGCATTACTAGCAGGTATCGAACGTCAGATAGATGGAGCCATTTCTGCAGAAGGCCAACTTGATTGGATCGCGACACTGGCTGCAATCCAAAATGGAAGCCTTAACCCTAATGTTGAAGAATTAGCAAATTTTGATCAAACCGTTGCGGCTTGGGATGTTCCTGGATCCGAACCCGATTTATGGACCTTTTATAGTCCAGCTCAAAGGTTTAGTGAATTTCAAAGTCCTTTTTTGATTATTTCAGGTCAAAATAATCCCATTGCATTGTTTCAAAACGCGACAGCTATGCAATCCAATTTCAACAAATGCACTGAGTGTATGACAGAAGGGAATTTTATATTGCATCCTAATGGGCTAAACGATTGGGCAAAAGAGGACATTGTAAACCAAATTAAAAGCTTCGTTAAATAGTAGATTTAAAACCTATTTCTTTTTTTGTATTTTTGGGTGAACTCATAAAGAGAAAATCTCTAATATTGGTTATTTATAAAATTCATTAAAAATTACCATCTCCTGATCTTAAATGGGAGCTTACAAAAAACTAAATACATGGATTTAAAGCTACTCCAACAATTGTGCATGGACCGGGAAAACGCCACAATGGATATTACCTGGGGAAAAAATAAAGTTTTTTCAATAAGCGAAAAAATGTTTTGTTCTTGCGATCTGAATCCTCCCTTTACTGCTTATTTAAAAGTATCTCAAAATGATTTCCCAAATCTAATTGACAGAGAATTTATAGTTCCCGCGCCTCTCAAAGCCAAAGACAATTGGATTCAAATTAATAACGTGGAAGCCTTAACTACAAATGAATGGGAATCTTTAATCCAAAGTTCCTATACCCTGGTCAAATCAGCTGTTTGATTTTTTTAAAAATAAAATATTAATATATAATATCCTCTCTTCCGATCTCGTTTTTTCTACATATCCTATCAACATATCTTTCTTGACGAAATATTATTATGTGTTTTACACATATTGCTAATATATATTTCATATATTTACTAGGTCAATAATGAAAAATCATTATTTGGCTGTTTTACCCATATAACTCAAACCTATTTGAGTTAAGCTTTTAGAGAGAAATTTATTAATAAACCATTTAACTAGCTCCTTAATGAAATTACAGAGACACCTTCTGAGCACGCTATGTTTGCTCTTCATCACCTCTATTGGATTTTCACAACACAGAAACTGCGGAACTATGGAACACTTGCAAATGCAAGAATCTATAGACCAAAAACGATTAGACAAATTACAGCGTATTGAACGACACACTCAGGGTGTGCTTGCCAATACACAACGAATGGTCGATGGTGTAATTACCATCCCTGTTGTATTTCACGTTGTTTATAACGGTGCAGCCGAAAATATAAGCGATGCGCAAATCAACTCCCAAATGACCGTAATTAATGACGATTTTAGAAGAACGAATTCAGATGCGAACAATACTTGGTCACAAGCTGCTGACACTGAAATTCAGTTTTGCCTAGCAAGTGTTGATCCTAATGGTCAACCTACTACAGGAATTACCAGAACTTCTACAACCAGAACTAGCTTTGGCACAAATGACGCTGTAAAAAGCACCAGCACAGGTGGTGTAAATGCTTGGCCAGCAGATCAATATTTAAATATTTGGATCTGTGATATTGGAGGCGGTATTTTGGGTTATGCCCAATTTCCAGGAGGAAATCCTGCTACCGATGGTGTAGTTAATGATTACCGATATACTGGTACTGTTGGAGCAGCTACTGCTCCTTTTGATTTAGGTCGAACCTTAACCCATGAAATCGGTCACTACCTAAACTTAAGACACATTTGGGGAGATGGCAATTGTAATGCTGATGATTTTGTTACTGATACACCAGCATCTGATGGAGCAAATTACGGCTGTGCTACTGGACACATTTCATGTAGTTCAGTGGATATGGTTCAAAATTATATGGATTATTCAGATGATGCCTGTATGAACTTGTTTACAGCAGGGCAAACTGCAAGAATGAGAGCGATATTTGAACCAGGTGGAGCAAGAGAATCCTTATTATCATCTTCTGCTTGTGGACCTGCAGGCCCACCGACTTGTGACGATGGATTTCAAAATGGAAATGAAACGGGTGTAGATTGTGGTGGACCGGATTGCCCAGATTGTCCAACATGTGATGATGGCATCCAAAACGGTAATGAAACTGGTACCGATTGCGGTGGACCGGATTGTAATTCTTGTCCATGCACAGGTACAGAAGTAACAATTACCATTAATTTAGATAATTACCCAGAAGAAACTTCTTGGGCATTAACGACTTCAGGTGGAGCAACTGTGGCTTCAGGTGGCACCTATGCGAACCTAGCTGATGGATCAACTTTCACGGAATCTGTTTGTCTTCCTGATGGTTGTTATACGTTTACAATCAATGACAGCTATGGTGATGGCATCTGTTGCCAATATGGTAGTGGATCTTATAGTGTCACTGATGCTACTGGAACTTTGGCTTCTGGGGCTAGCTTCAATTCAAGTGAGAGTACTGACTTTTGCTTTAGTGATGGTCCTGCACCAACTTGTAATGATGGTATTCAAAACGGTAATGAAACAGGTATAGATTGTGGTGGACCGGATTGTGATCCTTGTGATACTTGTAATGATGGTATTCAAAACGGTAATGAAACAGAAATAGATTGTGGTGGACCGGATTGTGATCCTTGTGATACTTGTAATGATGGTATTCAAAACGGTAATGAAACAGATGTAGATTGTGGTGGACCGGATTGTGATGCGTGTCCTACTTGTAACGATGGTATCCAAAATGGTAATGAAACAGATGTAGATTGTGGTGGACCGGATTGTGATGCGTGTCCTACTTGTAACGATGGTATTCAAAATGGTAACGAAACAGGTATAGACTGTGGAGGACCGGATTGTGATCCTTGTGATACTGGAGAATGTTCCGAAGTAACAATCGATGCAAACGATTTTGAGTCAAGTCTGGGCATTTGGAATGATGGTGGATCTGATTGCAGACGTAATATTAGAGATCAAGCTTACGCAAATAGTGGAAACTATTGTGTCAGGTTAAGAGACAATACTAGTTCTTCAGTTTTGACATCTGATATTCTTGATCTCTCTTCATTTGAAGAAATTACCATTGATTTTAACTTTGTAGGAGTTAGCATGGAAACTAACGAAGATCTATGGGTGAGAATTTCTAATAATGGAGGCAGCAGTTACACAACTATCGCAGATTATGATAGTGGAACTGACTTCAATAATAATACTAGAGAATTTGAAACGATCACTATCCAGGGACCTTTCACTGCTAATACGAGATTGCAGTTTAGATGTGATGCAAGTGTTAATCAAGATCGTGTTTATTTGGACGATATCGTGCTAAGTGGTTGCGCTAATAGTTTAAGAGAAATTGAAAATCCACTTGAGCAAATCGCTGAAGAAAATAGCCGAGCTAACCCAATCATTGAAAACTTGACAGCTGTAATTTCATCAATGCAAGTTTATCCTAACCCTGCATCTGATAAATTAACAGTAACTTACAACTTGAACACAGAAAGTGCTGTTCAGCTTTTAGTTACTGATTTTGCAGGAAGAACTGTCCATGCTCAACGTGTGGACCAAACTTCAGGTGATCAAAAAACAGACTTAGATGTTAGCAATCTTGATTCTGGTTTTTATTTCATCCAATTAATTACAAAAGACACTAGACAGACCAAAAAGTTTGTCATTGTCGAATAGATATTTTTAGTTTGTAAATGTTTAACGGTCAACTTCTTTCGGAGTTGACCGTTTTTTTATTAAATCGCATAGTGAAAAGATAAGAAATGAAGGATTATCAGACAAAGCGACGAAAACAAGCGAAAACAATTCGGCAATTCAGAAAACTGCATAGGCTTCTGGGGGTCTCTCTATTCGCTTTTTTTGCTGTAATGTCGATTACCGGTTTGTTACTCGGATGGAAGGCCAATAGTGGAGGTACGATTATTCCAAATACCCAAAAAGGAAGTACCACTGTACTTGAAGAATGGCTCCCACTCA
This sequence comes from uncultured Saprospiraceae bacterium, assembly GCA_938041325.1. Taxonomy (GTDB): domain Bacteria; phylum Bacteroidota; class Bacteroidia; order Chitinophagales; family Saprospiraceae; genus CALIAG01. The sequence continues at coordinate 8,525 of CALIAG010000375.1, forward strand.
GTGAATTAAAAACCATTGCTCAATCCACCTTAGTTGAGAAAGTAGATCAAAATCTTTCTGCTGAAATAAGTAGAATTGACGCTAGACCAAGCAAAGGAATTTTAAAATTCACCTTCGAAAACCATTACTGGGAAATCCAATTAGATGGAAAAACGGGTAAGGTCCTAAGTGTTGGACGAAGAAACTCTGACTTGATAGAAGATATTCATGATGGTAGTATAGTTGATAAAAGTTTAGGTTTTAAAGGAAAACCATTCAAGCTCTTTTATACTTCACTCATCGGTTTATCTCTTTTAGGTTTTGTGATTTCTGGTTTCTGGCTATGGTTTGGGCCTAAATTAATGAGAAAGCAACGGTGATAAAACGATTGGCTACCAAAGACTTACTCCTCTCCTCCTTTCAACACTTCCTTTAATTTGCTAAACAATTCAGCCGTTTTCAGTGTTCATTTTGGTTTTCAGGAATCTTCAATTAATTTTTTTTTATGTTTTAGGTAAAAAATTCTTCATGATAAAATAAGTGAACTATATTTGTAATGTTATTTTGAGTTTTGTAAGAACAGCTCGCAATATGGCTAAAGGAATTAAGCCGCATTTCTCTGGACTTTACCCGCTCAATTTTTTATCTTTTAAATTTTAATTATGAATATTTTCGTTGCAAAACTTGACTTCCAATCTCAGGAAAGTAGCTTGAGAACTCTATTTGAAGGATACGGTGAAGTAGATTCTGTAAAAATTATTATGGACAAATTCACAGGCAAATCTAAAGGATTTGGCTTTGTTGAAATGCCTAATGATGAAGAAGCCAGAGCAGCCATTGATGGCTTGAACGAACAAGAGTTTGATGGTAGAACCATTGTAGTAAAAGAATCCGAACCTAGACCAAAAAGAAACGATCGCTTCGGCGGTGGTGGCGGTGGAAGAGATGGCGGAGGTGGAGGATACAACCGAAACAGATATTAATCGCTGTTAGCACATGCTAAAATAAAGAGCTGATTCATTGAATTGAATCAGCTCTTTTTATTTAAAACTTATTCGTCTTCTTATTCAAAACAGCTTGTGATTAAAGCTATTCGTAGCTATATTTAGCCATTTTGAATACCTCAAAAGGATCTCTTTTTTCATTATTTTACCTATAACTTCAACCTTTTTCCCCTAAACTCTATTATTTTTTAGCTATTTTGAAATTATTTTAAGAAGTTTCGTGTTGTATGATTATAGAAATAAAATCTATTGATCCATGATTTATCACAAAGGCGTTGCAAGTAGACTCGAAAATGCAGCTTTGCATAACAGCGAACGTATACACATCATTTCTCAAACAGGACGTTGGGCTGTTTGGAAAGAAGGGGCAAAAAGAGCAAGCAAAATCTTCGATACTCGCGAAGAAGCCATTGCCGCTGCCCGCAAATTACAAAGTACAAAAGAACATACTATTGTGGTACACAACATTGATGGCTCTATCCGAAAAGTTTTCAACAAATAATCGTTAATGCCCTTTGAGAAAAACGTCTTTGTCAATTGTCCTTTTGATAAAGAATACCTTAGTTATTTAAGACCTTTACTATTCACTCTCGTTTCTTGTGGTTTAGAACCTAAACTTTCCCAAACTAAAGATTCTGGAAGAGTAAGAATACAGCATATTTATGATCTTATAAAAAGTTCTAAATACAGTATTCATGACCTTTCTCGCATGAAAGCCAAAAAAGTTGGTGAGTTGGCTAGATTTAATATGCCTTTTGAATTAGGACTGGATATGGGAGCACGATTTTCAGCTCCACGAAATAACCGGCTTTCTCAAAAGAAATTCTTGATCATCGATAAAGAACAATTTCGATATAAAGCAGCACTTTCCGATCTTTCTGGAAACGATATAGAAGTTTACGACAATCGTCCAGAAATGCTTGTTGTCAAAACTAGAAATTGGCTTTTGACTCACCTTAGAAAACGAATTGATTCTGGTACAGTCATTTGGAAAAATTACAATGAATTCTATTTTGAATTTCAAGAAAGTTTGGAACAAGAAGGCTATGGAAGTCTTGATTTTGAAGAGATGAAATTTGATGAGATGATTTTTTACATAAAACGTTGGATTAAAACAAGAAAGATTTAATTCTATGAGTAAGCGTCAACAACTCAGCCTTTATGTACCTTTTCACAAAAAACCAATTATTGAATTTGTAAGATCCTCTTACAACCCTGCTCAATCTGATCTCATTCCTGCTCATGTGACGCTCTGTCGGAATAACGAAATTAAGAATTGGAATACCATTCAAGACAAGTTAGAGCAAATCGAAAATATATCCATCAATTTAAAAATCCAAACACCATTGCGTTTTGAAAACAACGGTGTTTACCTTCCTTGCATTGATTTTCAAAATGATTTTCAGAACTTGAGGAATGAGATTTTAAAAGATTTGATAGATGATGTACCTATCGCTAAACCTCACATCACCTTAATGCATCCGCGAAATTCTGTCTGTACCGATAAAAAATTTGAAGAGATTTTAAATTTTCAATACCCAGATGAAATAGAATTTCATAGTATCCATTTGATTCAACAATACAAGGATGAGGCATGGCAAATTTTACAAACATTCAAATCCAGTCCTGTTTTTTAATTCAATTTCATACTTCATTCCTTGTTAATAAATACGAGTATTGGTTATATTCACCAAAATGAAGATCACCAAACCTAAGCATTTTAATTTTCAATATTGTCTGGAATACTTCTCCAGATCTCCTAAAGAAAAATGTCATTCGGTGATTGAAAACTCAATCCTTAAAGCCATTCAAATTGATGATTCCAACTTACTTATTCGGGTAAGTGAAGATAAGAACGCCATTAAGGTAGACGTTTTGAATAAAACCATCGGGTCTAAGGATAAAACCAAACTAAAATCACTCTTAACCGAATGGTTTGACTTAGAAACGGACCTCTCTTCATTTTACAAATCCATTTCGAAACAAGACCCTAGTTATTCTGTTATCTTAGCAAATAAAGGTTTAAGGTTGATCAAAGAACTTGACCTTTTTGAAGCATTAACCTGGGCAATTATTGGACAACAAATAAATTTAAATTTCGCTTATACTGTGAAATCAAATTTTGTTGAGAACTATGGTACCAAACTATTATGGGAAGGCAAAAACTATTATTACTATCCCAGACCAAAGCAGGTTCTTTCTATTTCTGATGAAAGTTTTAAATCGATGTTGTTTTCGAAGCAAAAAGCAAAATATTTGAGGGAAGTTGCTAAATATTGCCTAGAAAACTCGGAAGCAAAATCCAGATTGATAAAGATGGATATTGAAAAAGCTCAAGAAGAATTGATGACAATAAAAGGTGTTGGGACTTGGACTGCAAACTATGTTTTAATGAGATGTCTTCATTTTACCAATTCTTTACCGGCAAAAGATGTTGCTTTACAGAATGTAATACGTCTTATTTATAAGCTAGATAAAAAACCTAAGGCAGAAGAATTAATTTTAAAAACCAAACATTGGAATGGTTGGGAGTCTTACAGAACTTTTTACCTTTGGCATTATTTGAGTAAATTAAAGAAATAGGTTGGTTCTAATAAGAGAGAGAGCTTTCCTTTAAATAATAAAAAACGTGTGATACTTATTCATCAAATATTATACTGGATCTTTTTAATTTGCCTCGTTCCGGCGGTTCCCTTTTTATATTTCTATGGAAAAGTCGTTAAAGCAAAAGTGCCCATATTGCCTGAAGCAATGAACCCCACTGGTTTGGTTGAAAAGGGTAAAGAATCCATCCGAGTTTTATTAATGGGCGAATCTTCAATTGCTGGAGTAGGCGTTCGTACCCATGTAGAAGGCATAGCAGGTTCACTGGCAAAGACCATGGCAGCGAAATACAATTATTCTGTTGATTGGGAAGTCATAGCTCAATCAGGAATAACAGCAGCGAAAGCAGCACAAAACCTTGTTCCTAAAATCCCACTAAGAGAATTCGATTTAATTGTTGTTGGAATGGGTGCTAATAATACGTTTAACTTTCACAGTCCATACCGATGGAAAAGCGAAGTTACCCACTTGATTGATCGCTTAATTCAAGCGCAACCTAATTGTCCGATTGTTTTCTTAAATATGCCTCCAGTTCACCAATTGCCTGCGCTACCAAAGGTTTTCCAATTCCTAATGGGAACTTTAAACAGCTCATTCCATACCATTTTGAAAGATTTGACTAAAAAATACGAACAAGTTCATTTCTCAGATGAAAAGATCAGTTTTCAAAAATGGCTTAGGCATGCACCACCCAATTCAAAAATCAAGGACTTTTTTAGCGATGGAGTCCATCCATCTCGCCTGACTTACAAAATTTGGGGTCAAGAAATGTTCAAGTATTTACAATCCAAAGGTTTGATAAAAAAAAGAGAGAATCAGCAATAAAGTCTTTTTGAAAAAAATGTTTGGGCTCACCGATTTTTAATCCAAAATCACACTTAAATTTTGCTATTTTTGTCGAACAATTTCATGATGAAATTAGTTTTGACTCAACACGCAAAACAAAACAAACATGCTAACTGCAATATCTCCTATTGATGGCCGATATGCTGAGAAGACCAAAGAATTAAGTGAGTACTTTTCAGAATACGCCTTGATACGTCACCGCGTATTTGTAGAAATTCAATACTTCATTGCTTTGGCCCAACATCCATTGCCTGAGTTAGAGAATTTTGAATCAGATATGGTGGAACGTTTGAATGATATTTTTGAAAATTTCAACCTTCAAGACGCTATCAGAATTAAAAATATTGAGAAAACAACCAACCATGATGTCAAAGCTGTTGAGTATTTCTTGAAAGAGAAATTCGATTTGCTTAATATCGATTATTACAAAGAATTTATTCACTTCGGATTAACTTCCCAAGATATAAATAATACAGCCACTCCCCTTTTATTGAAAAATGCGGTGGAAGAAGTTTACTATCCCCTCTTTCAGCAATTGAGAAATAAAATCGCAGAACTTAGTATGGAATGGTCTAGTATTCCGATGCTTGCAAGAACTCATGGCCAACCAGCCTCTCCTACTTTATTGGGCAAAGAATTCAAAGTATTTATAGAGCGACTTGATAACCAAATAAAGCTTTTAAAAGGTGTTCCTTTTACAGCAAAATTTGGCGGTGCTACTGGGAATTTTAATGCGCATTACGTTACCTACCCTACCATAGATTGGATTCGGTTTAGCAATCATTTTGTCAACGAATATCTTGGATTGCAACGCCTGCAATACACTACGCAAATTGCACATTATGACAATCTTGCTGCGACGTTTCAAGGCATGAAAAGAATCAATACGATCTTACTTGATCTAAGTCGGGACATTTGGACTTACGTGTCCATGGATTATTTCAAACAAAAAGTGGTCGAAGGAGAAGTTGGATCTTCTGCAATGCCACACAAAGTAAATCCAATTGATTTTGAGAATGCGGAGGGCAATTTAGGTATTGCAAATTCTATTTTCACTCATCTTAGTGACAAATTACCTATTTCAAGATTGCAGCGTGACTTAACAGACAGTACGGTCTTACGTAATGTAGGTGTGCCGTTTGCTCATACAATTATTGCATTCAAGTCTATCTTAAAAGGACTGGATAAGCTAACGCTTAATAATGCAAAACTTCATTCAGATCTAGAAAACAACTGGGCGGTTGTCGCAGAAGCTATTCAAAATATATTAAGAAGAGAAGGTTTTGATAAACCCTATGAAGCTTTAAAAGAGTTAACAAGAGGCAATAACCAAATAACGAAAGAAAGCATGCATCGTTTTATTTCAGGATTGGATATTGGTGAAATTGTGAAAGAAGAACTTAAGCTTATTACCCCGCACAACTATACGGGTATTATGTAATTTTCTTTCTAGAAAGGTTTTAGTTAGCGAAAAGCAAATTTGTAATATAATCAGAGACCCTTCCAGTACCTGAATCTTTGGCGGAGTTATAGGATATTTTTCCGTTTTTATCAATCAAGAAAGTGGCTGGTAAACGTTTCACCAAGTACTCTCTGGCTATCTCGGATTTGAAAACATTCTGTTCGTTTGAGCTTACATGAATTCCTTCAATAGAGTTCCCTGCAAGAAAGTTTTTCCATGCTCCTTTATTTTTATCAAGGCTGACATAAACAAAAACAACATCTTTATCTCTAAACTGTGATTTCCATTCTCTACTATTCCTCATTTTCAAAACACAAGGTGAACACCAACTGGCCCAAAAATCCAGATAAACTACTTTCCCTTTGAAATCAGAAAGAGAGACAGTAGTTCCATTCACATCTTTCAAATCAAAGGCAGGTGCTTCACTGCCATGTTCTATTCCTTTGGCTTCTCTATAAGCCATTCGCAAGACTGAATTATAAATTTCATTGTCATTCTCCTCAATAAATGATTTTATTTCTTGTCCTAGACCACTTGCTTTTCCTCTTTTGCAAGCAGTTGTATAATTTTTTGCTTTGAAATAATTAAGAACATCTCCATTTAAATACTTTTCTGCAAGCTCTAGTTTTGATACTCCTTCATTGTATTTAAGTCTTACTTGATAGCTAAAAAATTCGTTTAAAAAGTAAGTATAATTCATGCTGGGAAGAGCTTGATTATCGGAGATGGGTATTTCCGAAAGAAAATCATAATACTCTACTGGAATATTTTGTGGCTCATCGAAATTATTTGCCAATGCGTTTTCCCAAGGAAAGTTCAACATTTGATAAGCATACCAATAGGTAATCTCAGCTCTTGCAAATTGATAGAAGTTTCTAGAAAATCCGTCTTTCGAATGGTAATTTTCTAAAAAAGCCAAACGTTTTTGTTTTTGATTTTGTAAAAAGGATTTGAAGGCATTCGCATCCAAACTCTTAGCTTTGCTTGAAACAACTCGGTCAACATTTTGAAAGGTTGTGTAATAACTTTTTAAATAATTATTATGAACAGCTCCTTTTCCTTCGTATATAATCGTCTTACTAAAATCCAAGCCATTAAAAATCAAATTCATTCTATCACCAGGCTCTAAGTATAGTGGCAATTCTTTGTTTCCATAACTAAGGGCAGCAAGACAAGGTGTTGTTAATCCAACATTTTGACCAAAAGAGTAATCATTTCCGATCTTGAAATTAAACTCATTTCTATCGAAAAGGATTGGCTCTTTATAAATCACCAATGTCAATGCCTGTCCTGTAGGGGTATTTATTCTCCCAGAAATTTCCGTTTTCGTCTTTGGCAATTCACGTGTTGCTTTTGGCAAATCCACAAAAACTTCCTTTCTCGTTTGCCTAAAAGGCAAACTTGGTTTGGGAACTACTGGTTTAACAATTGGCGGGTCAATCTTTATTGGACTTGTTTCGAAATCAGACACTATTGCATTTTCTGTCTTTTTAGATTTTTCAGGTTTTTCTTTTTCCTTTTTAGGGACTGCAACTTCTTCGTTAGGTTTAGCCTTTTCAATCGGCATAACAGAAGCAATCACAACCGTTTCGTCATTAACAGGATCTCCAATCTGCGGATCGTTAATTAATCTATAATTAACCGCACCATAAACCTTTGCAGTAGTAGTGCCTCCTTTCATTAAAACAGATTCATCAAAAGCATTTTGTATAATGTGATTATAGGAAGGGAAATTACATTCGGCTAAAAAGTCATTTACTTCCTCTTTCATTACTTCAGCATTCTCAAGATGCAATCTCCAATAAATCTGTGTGGCTAAAGTATGGGCAAGAGCTTTTCCTTTTAAGTAGGATTTAGCATTTTTCTCATTAGAGTTATAAGCTTCTTTTTTTTCATATTCATCGAACTCTACCCCTACACCAACGAGCCAACCGGTGATCCCTTCTATCGTTTTGACTTTATACCAGAAGTCTTCGTGCAATGCATCTTTGATTAGAATTTGAGATTTAAAATCACTTTTTTCATTCAAATACTTTACACGTTCTCCGTTCTTTAGCTCCATGATAACTGGAGGCTTATTGGGCTCTGCAAGAAGAAGCATACTGGGAGAGGTGACAACCATCGTCCTCAAAGAATAATCTTCCGTATTAACCAATGATTTCTTGTCGTTTCTGAAATTTAAATATTGGTCGATGAAATAAATGTATTGACGGCTGTTAATCGCATTGTCGTTGCTAACAGAAATTTCATCTAAAAAATCATAATAGGAAGATGGCAAAAGCATTGGTGGTGTCATGCCATTGCTAATGGCGTGTTCCGTACGATACCTCAGTAAATTATAAGCCCACCAATAATTAATTTCAGCAGATAAAAATTGATTGAAAGTATTTGTGAATTTAGATTTTTCAGCGGTAGAATAGTCTTTGTAGAAATCCCATTTTGTTTTGCGGATATTATCCATAAAACGGCGATAAGACATTGGGCCTCTTTGTACAATTTCATATAAGATAAAATCAGAATCCCATTGTCTTGTCAGGTTATTCGCTTGCAGTAAATAGTTATTATGTGCTGCACCTTTTCCTGAAAATTTTAAAGATCCTAAAAAATTCAGCCCTTCAAAGTTCAATTTCAAATTATCTCCTGGCTCTATGTAGATGCTTATTTCGAGGCCATAATAACTCAAGAAAGCAGTGGTCGGTTCCAACAAGTTGAAGCTCATTGAAAAATCATTATTTGCACTTACTGGGATGTTGAACAATTCTTCATCAAATGAAATATTATCCTGATAGAAGCGCAAACCTATATCTTTATCTACTGGATTGGAAATAATGCCACTTAGCGTCGTTGGAACACCATTGGTCTCGGCACATAGCTCACTTATGTTTGGAGAAGACCAAACATTGGTATTGGGGCAAAGTGCTAGTCCAAGAGTAAAAATGAAAAGTTTCCAAAAAGACCTCATACTACGCGAATCAAATTAAGTTGTCTCACAAAATACTCGCAAAATGGAATTCTAGTAAGTATTGATAATTATATACAAAATACTAAATAAATCACCAATTCCAGTTCTACAAGTGAAGGAAATTAAAAACTGTTCAAGTTAAAGTTTAGGTAGTTTCAAAGTAAATTGAAATGTACAATACTCATGAAGAAGTATTAATACACAAATTCTCCTTTGTTCGTTTTAATTGTAACTTTTGTTTTCGGTGCTGATTCAACTCTACCAATAATTTGAGCATCAATTCCAAATGATTTTGCGCAATCAATTACCTCATTGGCATATGAAGCGTCGAGATAAACTTCCAAGCGATGTCCCATGTTAAAAACTTGATACATTTCTTGCCATGAAGTTCCCGATTCTGATTGAATAAGTTCAAATAATGGAGGAACATCAAAAAGGTTGTCTTTTATTATGTGTTTGTTTTGCACAAAATTGGAGACTTTAGTTTGTCCTCCACCTGTGCAATGAATCATACCGTTAATATTTTCTCGTTGTGTTTCCAACAACTTGCTTATTACCGGCAAGTAAGTCCTTGTCGGAGAAAGTATCAATTTACCAACGTCCAAAGATTGGCCGTTTATTACAATTTTATCTGTTAATTTTTTAGAACCAATGTAAGTCACTTCCTTAGGGAGATTTGGATCAAAACTCTCTGGATATTTTGCAGCATATTCATGACTTAAAACATCATGTCTTGCTGAAGTTAATCCATTGCTTCCCATTCCTCCATTATAGGAATTTTCGTAACTGGCTTGCCCATAACTTGTAAACCCGACGATAACATCTCCGTCTTTTATATTGTTTTCAATGACATCAGTCCGCTTCATTCTAGCAAAAGCGGTATATCCCACATCAATTGTACGTACGATATCTCCAACATCTGCAGTTTCACCACCAGCCAAATGAATGTCTACCCCATATTCTTTCATTTCTTCAACAAAAGCAGTTGCTGTATTTATCAAAGTACTAATGACTTCACCACTAATCTTTAATTTATTCCTACCAATAGTTGAAGAGAGAATTATATTTTTTGTGCAGCCGACACAGGCCATATCATCTACATTCATTACGATGGAATCTTGCGCAATTCCTTTCCAAACATCCAAGTCACCTGTTTCTTTCCAATACAAGTAAGCCAAACTCGTTTTCGTGCCTGCGGTATCAGCATGCATTAGATTGCAATAGTCGGGATCTCCAGCAGCAATATCAGGTAAAATTTTACAGAAGGCATTTGGATAAACGCCTTTGTCCATCCCTACAATTGCTTTATGAACTTCATCTTTAGTCGCTGAAACTCCCCTTAAATCGTATTTATATTTATCGGACATTTTATTTCCAGATTTAAGCTGCAAAGTTACAACCTTTAGTTCAGAATCAGGAAGTTAACAATGCCCATTTCAATCTGTTTTCTCTCTTTTTTAACGCTAATTGCAAATTGAACAAATTCATGACATCATGGATTTTGATTAACGGGTGTTCTGCTCTATATTTGCACTATCTTTATTTAGACTTAATCTACATACCTAATGCGGACCATTTCAATTCTCATAGCAGACAATCAGTTTCTCATAAGGAGTGGTCTAAGACATTTATTGAATAGCATCCCAACTTTTAAAATTATTTCGGAGGTCAAAAATTCAGAAGATTTACTTATTCAACTTGAGGCAAAAAAAATTGATGTGATTATAGTTGATCACAGAAATCTCACGGGTTTTGATGAAAACATTCTAAAACAAATCAAGCAGAATAACCCTAAAACGAATATCCTAGTTATAAGTGCTGATGAAAAGAAAAAAAGAATTCTTTCCTTGTTAGAAAATGGAATAAATAGCTTTCTAACAAAAGAGTGCGATGAAGAAGAGATTATAAATGCGGTAAATGCCACTTCAAAAAATGAAAAGTTCTTTTGCAATAAAGTCCTGGATTTTTTAATTGAGAATACCTTCTCCGATGAGAAAAAAAGTAAATCACCTCAGCTAAGCCCACGAGAAAAAGAAATCGTCAACCTGGTGGTTTCAGGAAAAGTTGCCCAAGCTATTGCGGATGAATTGAACCTAAGTAAACATACCGTTTATACTCATCGCAAAAATATAATGAAGAAATTAAAGCTTAATTCTGCCTCAGAACTGTTCCTTTATGCTATAAATGAAGGGCTAATAGAGCAATAATTGCTTTTTTTCGTATTTAAAATTTCCCTTTTTCTACCTAAAACCAGCAGACTCCTCGTTATTCTTACTTAAAGAGATACTTTACTCACATACCATACGTAACTGTCTATCAGACTTTTAATATAAGGCACTAATCTTATATTTAGAACTAAATTGATTCCATTTTTATATGTAAATGTTCGTAAATAAGTTATATTTGCTATACATTATTTGCTATCTATTATCGTTTTATACGTGATAGCTTATTTTTATAAGTACTTAATCGGAAATTTTGATTCCGATCTTATTTAATTCAAATACATTACTGAAACACGAATCTAAATCCAAAATGATGAAATTTTCTAAATTAATTCTAGCCTTGGTGGCTATGTTTGTTTTCACAAACAGCCAGGCAGGAACCATCTATCTAGAATTTGATAAATCCTGCATGGACCGATATGAATATCGGTATAATGATTTCAACTCCGGTTTTGGACACATTGTGTACCACGTTCGCCTAAATGACAAAGAAAAAGTTATTCTTGAAGTAGGTATCGAATCAAGAGTCAACCGAGATGTCAAACCTTCAGAAACTAAGGTTTGTAGTCAAGTCGACTTGAACGAAAGAATGGTAAGAAACCTTAATAAAGGAGAAGACAAAATATTTATGGTTCTCCGAACTCAAAACGGATACAACGTATCTAAAGTGGGGCTAGGTTCTTATGCTCAAATCGCAAAAGACTATTATGGTATATCATCTTACGATAATATGTTTGTATACAAATACAAAGAACCTGCAAACAATAAGAATATAGCTTCAAAAGGTTCAGAAGCTAAAGTATATTTCAACGGTGTTGTTTCTTATGATTGCCCTAAGAAATATCAGTTTACCAAAACTTTGGATAGAGCTGGTAGAAACTATACTGAAATGACTGTTATTCCTGAAATTGGAGTAATCGAAGAAAAAACGGGGTTCAACCAAGTTGATGCGGAAAACAACAAATTGATGTTGGTCAGCATTAATGGAGTGCCATTTGATCAATACTCTGGTACTTTTTGTAGTAACAGAGGTACCAATTACGCACCATTAGGTTCTTTTTATAATAATGTAAGTGGCGGTACTTTTACTTCCTCAGGAAATGCAAGTGGCACCTTACACGATATAGAATCAGGTCGTCATAGCTCTGATCCTGTTTTTCCAAAGGACAACAGAACTACTTATCCTGGTAACTCTAATGGAGATACTTTCACAGATAAAGGCCCTGTATTCAATGGCAACACCGGAACAGTGGTTACTGAAACAGGTAGAACTACTGTCGTTAATCAACCTGCAACCGAAAATTGCCGGGTTTACAAAAATGTAGACAAAGGATTGTACTACGATTGGTACACTGGTCAATTAGCTAGTGGAACTTGCTATGGCAACACTTATGTAAATGGTGTTTGGAATAATGGTCAAACAACTGTTGTAACCCAACCTACAAATACTACTGTAGTTACACGAACTGAAACTGTAGACAGACCTGTGATCATACATTCTCCAACAACAAGACCTACTCCTACTCCAGTTGTTAACTCATCTGCTTGTAATAAATATTCTAAAGACGGTTTCCACGTTGTTCAAAAAACAGAAACGCTTTATGGAATTGCAAGACTATACGGTGTAAGTGTTGGTCAACTTCAAGCATGGAATGGCTTGGGTAGAAGAAGCCTTATTCAGCCTTGTTCAGAATTGAAAATTACAAACGATGTACTTGTTTCTAAAGGAGGAGTACCTAGTGCTGTTGCAATAAATGATAATGCAGGTGGTGGTTCTTATCATAAAGTAAACAGAGGCGAGACCATTTATAAACTTGCAAACAGATATGGATTGACTCCTCAAAAATTGAGAGAAATCAATGCGCTTTCGTCTAACGACATTATTTATGTTGGTCAGCAATTAAGAGTAAGTACTTGCAATTGTCCAGCAACTGGAATCGCATATGCTGACCGTGACCCTGCTACTTTACCAGTTCCAGCAGAATACGATACAAGAGCCGCTGCTCCTAGAACTTTAGTAGTAAATGAATTGACTGAAAAAGGTTCTGTCAATTATTACTCTGGTGGTAAAAGAAGAATTCACGTTGTAAGTGAAAATGAAACAATATACAGCATTGCAAAGAAATTCGGAATCACGGTTGAACAGATTCGTTTTCTGAATGACCTTGAGGAAAATGAAGTCATCATTCCTTTCCAAAGATTGTATTTGAATTAATAAGTTTTGAATTTTTTACGAACCCCCTTTGGTCTTGTATCAAAGGGGGTTCTTCTATGTTAACTTTATGCTATAGATTATAGCACTGTGCTACAAAACATTAACACAACTATTCTTTCGATAATTTTGTTAATATTTGATACTAGCTGTGTGATACTGTATATTTGTTTGATGGCAGAATTTAGTCTAACGATAAGTTGTCCTATCAAATAATCAACATAAATCCATTTTTTCCATCTGTTTTACATTGTTTATAACCAGCTACGCACATTGCTTAGCCTTTATTTTTATGGGATATCTTTTCTATAAAGTATAAAAACAAGGCAATATTTGAAAGTAATTTGCAGAGCAAAAACGAAATTTAATGGCAAGCTTTTCGTCTCTTGATCGAAGACAAAAATTAGAAAATTTAAAATCAAATTCTTTTGATTTACTTATTATTGGTGGTGGTGTAACTGGAGCTGGTATAGCTCTGGATGCAAGTGCACGTGGACTAAAAGTAGCCTTAATTGAGAAAAATGATTTTGCATCGGGTACAAGCAGTCGATCTACAAAACTAATCCATGGAGGGCTGAGGTACTTAAAACAATTGGAAGTTGGATTGGTAAGAGAAGTTGGACAAGAACGATCAGTTGTTCACAAACTAGCTCCGCACTTGGTCATACCGGAAAAGATGTTATTGCCTTTTGTTGAAGGAGGTACTTTGGATAAATGGTCAACATCGGTAGCGCTATGGGTGTATGATTTTTTAGCAGGAGTTACCGGTGAGGATAAACGAAAAATGCTTACAAAAGAACAAGTACTTTCTGAAGAGCCTTTGATAAAAGAAGCCATTTTAAAAGGAGGTGGTATTTATGCGGAGTACCGCACAGATGATGCCCGTCTAACAATAGAAATTGCGAAGCTTGCTTCCCAGCAAGGAGCAGAATGTATCAATTATGTTAAAGCCAA
>CALIAG010000376.1 GCA_938041325.1 uncultured Saprospiraceae bacterium
CTTTGAATTTTCTATTTTAGATTCTTCAGCGCCTGAAATCGTGTAAACGAAATCGGAATGAATACAATAAGAACCCATTTCTCCCTTCTTGTTCAAAGCAATATAGCCAATTTGGAAAGACTTATAATCTTGTTTTCTTACTATTCGCATTACGGCTTCTTCACAGGCTTCTTGAGGAGACATGCCTTGACGCATTAACTCCACGACTAAAAAGGAACCTAATGTTTTTAATATCGCCTCTCCCATTCCCGTTGCAGTAGCTCCACCTATTTCGTTATCAATGAATAAGCCAGCTCCTATGATCGGAGAATCCCCTACCCTTCCTTGCATCTTAAAGGCTAAGCCGCTTGTTGTACATGCTCCTGAAATATCTCCATTCTTATCTATGGCCAACATTCCAATGGTATCGTGGTTTTCTATGTTGATAATTGGTTTGTATTTAGATTCCTTTTTCCATTCTTCCCAATCTTTGCGCGAAGCTTCTGTTAATAAGTTTTGTCTTTCAAAACCATTTTCAATTGCAAATTTCTGAGCTCCCTGGCCAACAAGCATAACATGAGGTGTATCTTCCATTACTTTTCTTGCAACCTGAATAGGATGTTTGATATTTTGCAAAAAACTAACGGAACCACAATCCCCTTTTGAATTCATGATACATGCATCCAACGTAACATTTCCGTCTCTATCAGGTCTTCCACCAATACCTACTGACTGATCCTTTTCATCTGCTTCAACAATCATAACGCCTTGCTCAACCGCATCCAAAGCAGAGCCTCCTTTTTTCATTACTTCTATGGCCTTATCATTGGCTTTTTGATTACTCCAGGTGGAAAGAACAATAGGAAATTCGAGATTGGTTTTGCTATTTTCAACAACCTTATTTGTTGAAGAATTCTCTTTACAACTAATGGGCAAGATACTCCCAATAGAAATGCCTATTGTAGAAAGAATCGTTTTACTTAAAAATTTACGACGGTTGCTCATATTTGTAAATCTAGTTTTAACGCTCCAGCTATGTGAGGTTATTTTTTTTTGGATAATTCCTGAAAATGGGGTTCTTCATTATAATTTAGCAGCAAGTCTTGTACCTTGATCTATTGCACGTTTGGCATCCAATTCTTTTGCTTCATCTGCACCTCCGATGAGGTGCACGTTGGTTCCTTGTTCTTTTAGTGGTTCGAATAAATCACGAAGCGGTATTTGACCAGCACAGACAATTACATGATCAACATCAAGAATTGTAGCAGAGTCCGATATTTGTATATGCAAACCTTTGTCGTCTATCTTATTGTATTTGACCGCTCCAATCATTTCAACCTTCTTGTTCCGTAAACTTGTGCGGTGAATCCATCCGGTCGTTTTCCCCAAATTGGCTCCTAATTTACCTTCAGACCTTTGCAATAAATAGATTTTTCTAGGTGATTCAATAACCTCAGGATCCATCAGTGCTCCTCTGGATTTAAAGTCCTTATCTACGCCCCATTCTTCTAAGAATTTATTTACATTCAAGCTTGTCGATTCGCCTTCATGGCTTAAATACTCTGCTACGTCAAAGCCAATACCACCTGCACCAATTATCGCAACGCTTCTTCCTACTTCTTTTTTATGTTTTAAAACATCAATATAAGAGAGTACTTTTGGATGGTCAATACCGTTAATATTTAGAACACGTGGACTCACGCCAGTTGCCAGAATAACTTCGTCAAAATTTTGTTTATTTATAAAATCAAAATCAACTTTTTTATTTAGACTGACATTCACTTTCCATATTTCTAATTGTCTTTTGAAATATCTAATCGTTTCATAAAACTCTTCTTTTCCGGGGATTTGTTTAGCGATATTGAACTGCCCTCCAATTTCTGCAGCGGCCTCATACAAGTGCACATCATGTCCCCGTTCGGCAGCTGTTACTGCTGCTGCAAGTCCTGCTGGTCCTGCTCCAACTACTGCTATTTTTTTGGCTTTGGTTGTCTTGCTGATTATAAGTTCCGTTTCATTACAAGCCATAGGATTGACTAAACAACTTGCCGTTTTTTGTTTAAATATATGATCCAGGCAGGCTTGATTGCAACCGATGCAGGTATTGATTTCATCCGCTTTATTTTGTAGTGCTTTTCGGACAAAATGTGGATCTGCTAAAAACGGTCTTGCCATTGAAACCATATCTGCATGTCCTTCAGAAATTATTTTTTCTCCAATTTCAGGTGTATTGATTCTGTTGGTTGTAATCAATGGAATATTGACTTCGCCCATCATTCTTTTTGTCACCCACGAAAAACCTCCACGAGGCACCATTGTTGCGATGGTAGGCACTCTGGCTTCATGCCATCCAATACCTGTATTAATAATATTTGCACCTGCCGCTTCTATTCCTTTTGCCAGTTGAACAACCTCTTCCCAAGTGCTTCCATCATGAACTAAATCCAGCATGGATAACCTGTAAATTATAATAAAATCTTTTCCTACTGCTGCTCTGACTGCTTTGACTATTTCTAGCGGGAGTCTTATTCTATTTTCATAAGAACCTCCATATTCATCTTTTCGCTTATTCGTTTTAGTGACTAAAAATTGATTGATCAAGTATCCTTCAGAACCCATTATTTCTACTCCATCATAACCTGCTTCTCTCGAAAGGGCCGCGCACTTTGCGAAATCTCGAATGGTTCTTTTAATGCCACTTTTACGAAGAGCCCAAGGTTTGAATGGTGAAATTGGAGATTTAATTGGACTTGGAGCAACAGCGAGTGGATGGTATCCATAGCGGCCGGAATGTAAAATTTGCAGCGCTATTTTTCCTCCTTCAGAATGTACGGCCTCTGTAATAATCTTATGCTTATTCGATTCAGATTTTGTAGACAACTTAGCTGAAAAGGGCCCAACCCATCCTGACCTATTCGGTGCAATTCCTCCTGTAACGATAAGCCCAACTTGGCCTTTTGCACGTTCTCCAAAATAGGCTGCCATTTTTTGAAAACCATTTTTTGTTTCTTCTAATCCAGTGTGCATTGACCCCATCAAAACTCTATTTTTGAGTTGGGTAAAGCCTAAATCTAAAGGTGCTAAAAGATGTGGGTATGGGTTTGACATTGGAAATATTTTGTTCTGTGAATCAAAGTACAAAAATTTTAAACATCGATATTAATGTTAGAGGAAAGGATTTTGATGTCCTTTCTTTATTAAACTGATTCAATAAAAAATCCTCCATGAGTTTACACTCATGAAGGACTCCTTTCATTTGGTTCCCGGATGGGCTAGTTATTATTCAGTAACGATCATTTTTCTTGTTTCGCTACCAAAAGGTGTATCCAGGGTATAATACAACATTCCTTTTGACGGGAAATCATTTGTATCAATTTCGAATGCATTCTCTCCTTTTTCAAAAGAAGCATTATATGAAGTTAACATTTTTCCACTTAAATCATACAAGCTCAGCGTTATTTCAGCTGATTCTGGTAGTTGGAAAGCTATCTTTGTTTGCTTAGTGAAAGGATTTGGCTCATTTTGACCTAGACTAAATATTGCAGCCAGTTCAGTCGTTTCAAATGGTTCAAAGTCCAATCCTAAATCCAAAATTTCAAGATTTTCGTTATAAGCTTCTGCTTTGGTCAATTCAGAATTCATTGAAAGCACTTCACTTAAAAGAGCGTCTTTAGTAGCTTTAAAGGTAATACTAAATAACTCTTCTTCTTCATTCAATTTATCTCCATACCAGCTGCTTGTTATCAAACCTTGCTCTTCAAAAACACCAAAGTTTTCTTTCGTCAACTTTCCTAAACTATTCGTAGAAACATCAAGGAAATTTAATGCCATTTGATCATAAGCTAAAGTATATTGAAATCCTTTCATCTCCTTATCAGAATTCATATTGAAATCTACTTTATACGTTTCTCCTTTTTTCAATTTTCGATCTTTGGTAGAAAAGATCATTTCATCATCTATATAATTTCTATCTACTGCATACCCTATTGACGAAGGGTTAGCATTGCCACTAACATCTCCAACTTTAATGGCTATAAAATCTGCATTTGCATTGCTAGAAACATAACCTTGATCGATTAACTCTGGGAAATCTTCTGACAATGGTTGCGTAGGATCATTAAATACATAATTGGCATCAATCAATCTCCAGCTACTATTGTTGGTAAACTCAGTATTAATAACAAGAATCGCTTTTCTAATTTCGATCAAATCTCCAATATTTAGAGAACCATTGTTATTTACATCAGCTGCAATTATTTTATACGGAGAATCTAAGGTCTCAATAGAAAGCAAATGTTTCGAGATCAAAATTAGATCCAGTGTATTCACTCCATTCATAAAATGGCCATCTTTGGTAGCACTTACAAAAACATGTTCGCAAGAACTTATATCATCTACTGCAAAAACTCCATTTAAAGCACTTCCTGAAGAGACTGGTTGATTATTGGCATCAACAACACTAATTGTAACATCGCTTACCTGATCTCCATCCATTGTCAAGACTGTTCCTGCAAGAGATGCAGAAGCGTTTTGAGCAGAACAAATAGAATCATGTGGCATTGCTAAGAATACATTATCCTGCATCAAAGTAATACCAGAATTTCTCATTATAATATCTCTCAATGTCGTATTTCTTATTTCATCTTTTTCGTCATTTGTTAATACTGGATCATTTTCAAAATAAAATCGATCTCCATCTCTCAAACGACCAAACTGGTCTTTCATAATCTCCATGATGGTTTCACCAAACAAGGCTCCATTAACAGGATCTTCTGCCAGCATACCTACCCATGGATCTATCAAATCAGCATTGCCATAAAGATTGGTTAGAGCAGTGCGCAATTGAGGATTAGAGGTAAGGTCATTAATAGAATTGTATTGAAACATTCCAAAATTAGCTCGAACGGTATTAAAATCAGGAAGTCCTCTTTCCCGTCCACGGTTGATGTTTATAGATGCTAAATCAAGGCCACCAGCACCAGGAGGTCCAAATAAAAAATTCCTCACATCATCTACAATTTTTGCATCCATAGTTTGCTCAACCTGTATTCCCATCCCTTTGAATAATGGGTCTAAACCTCCTTCATCTAAAATTCTATGTGGCTGAAAAAAACCATCGCGCAACAACAAATTACCTTCTGGAATGGTATCACCGTCATTGTTCACTCTGACAATATTAGAATTCAATAAAGTATGGCCAAGGCGGAATGCCGCTGCAGAAAACACATTTGATATCCCTGGATTAATGCTAGAATCATATCCTGCATAAGTAGGCAAATTCACTCCCATTGCTGGCAACCATTCTGCATAAGTAATATTTTGAATAAAACCTCCAACAAATTTTCTTGCTTGTTGATAAATCTGCTCATCGTTCCAAGAGGGATTATCTGCTTTTATTTCATCGCAAAGTCTATTGTGTTCTCTTACAAATAAGGTATGAAAAGAAGCCAAAAGTGGGTTTTCATTAGCTCTAGGATCTCCAGCTAAAAACAACTCGTCATTAAAAGGATTTTCATTATCCATCTCGGGAGCTCCCGGATCATGCGCTGCCCCTGCTTCACCTGTTACAGTATTCCAAGGCATTAAATTTCCAGAAGAGACTCTCAGTTTACCATCAACATTTGATCTCAAATAATCCGCTCGATGTTGATCCGATCCGTAAACTCCTGAACCATCTATAAAAGCCGTAATCGAATTCGTATATTTTCTTGGATTTGTAATGCTTGTTCCTGAACCATCTGATGCTTTTGATCTAAACATTGGAATTCTTACATTAGGTAAATCAGAAGGATTGAAATGAACGTCATAGAAATCTACAAGCATACTGGCATCTTCCGTTGCATCATTTCCTACTAATGTGACGTCGTGATCTATGAATTGGCCATAGACCCAAAGGAAATCACTAAGATTGAGAGGATCAGACAGAACTCCATTCTGAGCAAATAAATCATTACTTATAGTTCGTGGATGTGGCCGGTCCGTTCCACCAGGAGTGGATATATAGTCACCAAAACCATTACTGACCTTAGTTACCATTTCAGATTCAACTGCCCCATAGTCCGGGTTAGCTAAATTATTATTGGAGCCGTCAAATGTGCGTATATTTTGGGCTTGTGTAACTAAAGCAAAGCATAGAAAACAAGCTAGAAGATGTATTCGTTCAAGCATCAGCAATTATTTTGTTCATGGTTTGTGTACGATCTCAGGCGAATATCGTGTCATCAAAGGTATACGGTTTGGGAGAATGTATGCACCTACTATGGAGGGTTAGGCCTCACAAATATATGAAAAATCAATCTTTAATGCACTTTTTTGTCCTCGAAAAGACTGAATTATTTTACCCAAAAAAGATTATATAAACACATTGTTTCATAAGAACATGTCAAGCTTATATTATTTAAGTCTAAATCCTCCCTTTTTTCTTTTAACATTATTCTTTTTTGATATTAAGGTTTGGTTAAACAATCGAAGCTTCATATGTAAATTTAACACAATTGTATTGATTTCTTTCTATTCTCCTCGACTAAAATTGTAAATCAAACACTTTCTATTTAATTACCTATAGATCAACGCATTACAGAATATTCTCTGACTTAAGATTAGCACAAAAAGCTTGAAATTCTATTTTTTTGAGATTTGGTCAATCTTAAAATTTGACGCTTTCCCCCTTCCATGCCGGAATAATTTGTGTCTTTTTTCTAATACATTTAATCTATAAGTAAGTTGATAATCAAAAATAGAAGAGCATGAAACAATTACAAAAAACCATCGCCATGACAATCTTGTCCCTTTGCTTTTTAAGCAATGTCATTGGACAAGTATCCAATTATGAAAGACAGCCGGGTTATTGGACACTTGGAATAAATACTGGTCTTTCCTACCAACAAGCCGATGTCCCAATCGAAATGAAAGGATGGGGAGCTGGACTGACTCTTGGCAAAAATATTTTTTATCAACCAGGAGCTCTATTTTCAGTAGATCTTAGAGGAAGGGCATTGTATAGCCAATCTTATGGCTTGGACCATTTTAAATCTACAGGCATTGAAAAGAATACTGCTTTGAATGGTGAAAATGGAACAGATTATACAATCGATGGCGATGGCCCCGGATTCGTTTATACCAATCATCGAACGGATATGGGCGAACTTGCTTTGGAAGGTGTATTAAACTTTAATAAACTTCGTGAAAATACCAATGTAGATTTATCCATCTATGGTGGAATTGGTTTAGGCGTCTATGGTACTCGTATTGACCAAAACAGAGGTTCAAACGTTTCTTATGAAGACGACTATCTTGGTATTGACGAAAAGGGATCCGTTTCTTACAAGAAGAATTTATTGAGAAATGATATTTTAGATGGCGTCTATGAAACGCGTGCTGATGGATTTGAGAATGGAGTCCGTGCAGGTATAATGCCTTCTCTTGGCTTCGAGCTAGGCTATCAATTAACTCCTAAGTTTTCTGTTGGCATCGGTCACAAAGCAACTTTTGCGAAGACCGATTATTTGGATGGTCAAAAATGGAACAATGACAATACGAGCACTGGAAATAATGACATCCATCATTATACCAATTTGAATTTGAAGTTTATTATCAATGAAAAAGAAAAAGGAATTGATCCTCCAAAAATTTATATTCAAAGTCCTGTTAGAAATCCCCATACTTCTAAAGATCCAAATGAAATAGTTAGAGCAACTATTAAGAATGTGGAGTCTTCAATGAATGTTACCTGTCGAGTAAATGGTGAAGAGGTAAATTTTAACTTCAACAAAGGGAAATTTGATCGTCAATTCTGGTTAAATCCAGGTAAGAATGAGATGATAATTACAGCTAGTAACCTTGCTGGAACTGATCAGAAAAAAGTGGTGGTTTTCTATGAAGAAGTTAATGTTCCTGGCTACACGCCTCCTGGATCGGGTACCTATACACCTCCTCCAACGGTTCGTGTACCTGTTGTAAATATTACTAACCCTTCTTCAAACTACAAAAAGGTAGAAGATGCATGGTTTGATTTGAGAGCAACGGTAAAAAATGTAAGTACGCGAAATGACATTCGGTTATTAATCAATGGTCAGCAAAAGAACTTTGATTTCAATAGAAATGGTGGAACCATTCGTGCAAGAATCAATTTACTAGAAGGAGAAAATGATATACTAATTGAAGCATGGAATCAAGCTGGTAAAGACCAAGATCAAGCAACTATTATTTTTGAAAAAAACCAAGGTTTCAGAACGCCTCCAACAGTAGACATTATTACGCCGAGTTTTAATAATGTAACAAGCACTACTTCGGAAATGTATTTGAATGTTGACATCAAAAACATCAGAAATAGATCAGATATCGATTTAGTAATCAATGGTCGAAAATCAACTAATTTCAAGTTTGAATTTTCAACTTTAACGGCTACTATTTCTTTAAAAGAAGGTCCTAATAAAGTTTATGTATACGCAGAGAATCAAGCTGGTTCTGATTCCGATGTGGTCAATATGACCTATAGACCTGAGGTTTGTGAAATCCCTGAGCCTGAAATTACAAATCCAACAATTGAAATAGTTTCAGTAAGTCTGCCTGTTTCAAATCCTTTGAATCCTCAAGCTTGCAAATCTGTTATTGTTGCTAAAACAACGCAAATAGAGCGCAAGTCTCAGTTGACTTTCATTTTTAACGGAAGCAGAAATACTAATTTTAGTTTTGATAAAAATACCAAAACTTTTAAAGCAACTGTTTCTCTTTCACGTCAGAATAATTCGATTAAAATCATTGCTCGCAATGAAGCAGGACAAGACAATGATGTTGCCACTGCTGCAGGATGTGTTGCTGAGGTTCAGGTTAAAAAACCAGTTGTTGATATCACAAAGCCAAATGCAGGAATGAGAACGGCGAAACCAACAACAACTGTATCGGCAAACATTCAGAACGTTGAATCAAAGTCAGCCATAACTTTCCTATTGAATGGAAGAAGAATTACAGACTTTGGATACAGCACAGCTACTGACCGTTTAAACAAAAACATTACCCTTAAAGAAGGTCAAAATAACATTACGATTAAAGCAACGAATAAAGCAGGTTCGGATCAAGAATCAATTTCTGTTTTCTATTCCAAACCAGTGGTGCATACGCCTAAACCTCCGCAAGTAAATATCACTGCACCAACGACAGGTAAAACCACTAAGTCAAATGTAGCAATACAAGCAACTTTAAAGAACATCAAGAACAAAAGGGACATTGAATTATTGGTAAATGGGCGAGCAATTAGCAGCTTTTCATTCAACATAGCGAGTCAAAAATTGAGTGCAAATACAACGCTACAAAAAGGGAATAATACCATTCTAGTAAAAGCTAAAAATAGCGATGGAACGGACCAAGATTCCCACAGGATTACTTATGAGTTGCCATTAAGTCCTCCTACTGTTACCATCAACAGTCCAAGGAATAATACAACTTTGAATAAAGCATCTAGTACAGTGACCGCAACGATTAAAAACGTTTCGAACAAAAGTGAAGTAAGCTTTTTATTGAATGGAAAAGCAAGTGATAATTTCACATTAAGAGGAACTTCTTTTTCTGCACCAATCAAACTAAAAGTGGGGCGAAATACCGTCGCAATTAAAGTTAGAAATAAAGCAGGAGCAGATGAAGCTCAAATAACTGTTAACTATAAAGCTCCTATCACATTGGCCAAGCCAACAGTTGTATTTACAAGTCCAACCAAGGCCGGTCAAATGACTCGATCTGCTAGTTTCACGGTTAGGGCAAATGTCAGAAACGTAAGTGCTAAGAATCAGATTTCGTTTCAAATAAATGGAAAAGCATACCCTAATTTTTCTTACGATGCAAAAACGAAAACAGTTATTGCTAAAGTAAGATTGAGTAAAGGCAAAAACAATTTCACCATCACTGCGAGGAACAAAACTGGTTCTGCTACAGCCAATTCTCATGTAGTATTTCAAGAAACGACTACTGGAGGTGGCACCACTGGCCCGAAACCTAAAGTGACCATTCAATCGGCCAGTCAGCCTACTTTCAACCCTTTGAACCCAACGGCTGCAAGAAGTGTGGTCATTGCTAAAATAGATAATGTGACCTCGAAAACGCAGGTTCTGTTGACAGTGAATGGTAAAAAAATCACCAATTTCACCTTTAACGCAAAGACGAAAATCCTACAAGCCACGATAAGCTTGAGGCAAGGTTCTAATACAATTAAAATAAAAGCGACTACAAAAGCAGGCTCACATGAAGCCTCTAAAGTGGTGAGATTATAGACTTTAAGCTAAAAAATTTAGTATTCGGTTCTGATTTTCGCAGGCGAATGTCTGCACAAGGCTATTGAATTTGAAGAAAGGGAAGTTAAATCTTCCCTTTTCTTTTGTCTTTCGGGGATCAAACGTACCTATCTTAGCAGAATTTCGTAAAACTTTACGCCAAAAGTTTGGTTTTTGCGTTAGTTAACTGTGATGGGAAAAAGGACTTTATTAACATACCTCCTCATTTTACTGAGTACTTTTGGTTTTGCTCAAATCCAAGACCTATCGAATTGGCGTAGTACCAACACGACTTTTATAAAGCATGCTCAACAAATAGATTCTTTGAGTATTATTCCAGCTTCTTTAGAAATTTTCGATTCAATCACAGGAATCTCTTTGGCAAAAAAGCAATATTCGCTTAACAACAACATTCTAACTCTTGATACTTCCATTCAACTTCCAAAAGTTTTAAGTCTTCGATATCGGGTTTATCCATATGATTTAAATATTGCGATTCAGCATTTGGACTCTACTCAAATCCAGGTTGCCGATGATGGAACCTATATCGGCTTCGACTATTCTCCGTATGAATCCGCAGAAAATATTTTCGATTCCCCTGGCTTGGTTTACGATGGAAATTTTTCAAGAGGAATCTCTTTCGGAAATGCACAAAACCTTGTATTAAATTCTGAATTTAATCTTCGGATGACGGGTACCATTGGAGATGATGTTGAAATTCTTGCAGCCATTTCAGATCAAAACATCCCATTGCAGCCAGAAGGCAATACACAACAACTACAGGAGTTTGATAAAATTTTCATTCAACTCAAAAAAGACAGCAATAAACTCATTGCAGGTGATTATGAACTGAAGCGGCCGGACAGTTATTTTATGAATTATTTCAAAAAATTACAAGGAGCGACTTTTAGTAATTATACCGATGTTGGTAAAAAAGGAGGACTCAATAGTCAAATTTCTGCAGCTATCGCGAGAGGCCAATTTGCTCGAAATATTATTACCCCACAGGAAGGAAATCAAGGGCCTTATAACTTACGTGGCAATGAAGGAGAACGATTCATTATAGTCCTTGCAGGAACTGAAAAAGTATACATTGATGGCGAACTTTTGCAAAGAGGTTTGGAAAAAGATTATACTATTGATTACAACTCTGGCTATTTGACTTTTACTGAAAAAAGGTTGATCACAAAAGACATCAGAATCATTGTTGAATTTGAGTATTCCAATCAAAATTATTTGCGATCCATGGTGGCCGT
Organism: uncultured Saprospiraceae bacterium; assembly: GCA_938041325.1. Classification (GTDB taxonomy): domain Bacteria; phylum Bacteroidota; class Bacteroidia; order Chitinophagales; family Saprospiraceae; genus CALIAG01. The sequence goes on from CALIAG010000376.1 coordinate 11,498, forward strand.
AAACACCGAATTTAAAACCGATAAATTGCGGGCTTACTTCAATGTGTTTTCAGAGCAAGATGGTAAAAATTCAACCGGGATTCAAGACCTCAGCCTTTTACAAAGACAACGACTAAGAGCAATAGGTGATGATGTTCAAAATGCTTTTGCTTCCGGGATCGATACAATCGGCGAATTCAATGAATTTAGGGTCTCTTATAAGCTGATAGATTCCATCTATAATTTCTGCGGAAATGTTGTCCAAGATAGCGTGTTGGTGTACAGTACAAATCCAGATAGTTCTTTGTATGAAGGCTCTTTTCTGGAAGTAGGTTTTGGAAATGGGGATTATATTCTGGATGAAACGAACCCGGCCAATGGAAGGGTATTTCAATGGCTCGCACCAGATCCTGTGACTTGTCTCCGCCGAGGAAATTTTGATGTTATCGTAAAACTCATTGCGCCCAATCGGCAGCAAATGGTAACGCTTGGTGCAGAATATCAAACCGGTAAAAATTCAAGCCTTCTGGCAGAGGTTGCCATTAGCAATAACGATTTAAATTTATTGTCCGACGTCGACGATGCAGATGATTTAGGAGCTGCCATACATGCCAAATATTTATTGCAAAAAAAGATCAAAGCAAAATGGCAACTGAATACTGAATTAAAATATGAATTTGTTCAAGAAAGATTTGACGCACTTAAGCCCTATCGAAACGCGGAGTTTACAAGAGATTGGAATGTGAGAACTCAAAGCAATCGTGCTAACAGCGGGCAGATCGTTCAAGAAAAAACCAATGAACATTTAGGCGGAGCAAAGTTCATTTTAAAACATCAAAAAAATGGGCAACTCGAATATGAATTCAGCGGATTTATCAGAGAAGGAATTTATGACGGTACGAGACATAAAGGTCGTTTTCTTTATAATAAAAATGGCTTCAAAGCAGATCTTATTGGCAATGAATTAATCACCAATGGTCAGGTAGAAAACACCCACTTTTCTAGGCCAAAGTTTACTATTTCTAAACAATTTAAAAAACTAAATGATTGGGAAATTGGAGTGTGGGGAGAACGAGAAAAGAACAGTAGAATCGCTGTATTAACAGATACTTTAAATGCTACTAGTTTTTGGTTTGACCGGTATCAAGTCTATCTAAAATCTCCCGTAAAAAAAGGATTTTCTTGGGAAAGTTCTTTTACCCAACGGTGGGACTATGCGCCAGTCAATACTGAATTTGAACAAAGCACATTCGCCAATGATGTAAACCTCACTGGAAAATGGAGTCAAGGAAAAGCATCAAGACTCAAGTGGACTTTAAGTTACCGTCAATTAGATATTGTAGATAGCTTACTTACTGATGAAAAACCATTGGAAACTTTCCTTGGCAGAATCGATCATTCACTTAAACTTTGGAAAGGAACCGTTTACTCAAATACCAATTATGAATTGGGTTCTGGTCAAGAGCCCAAAATCACTTATCGATATTTGCAGGTACAGCCAGGTGAAGGTGTTTATTTTTGGGATGCGGATGAAAATGATTACAACGGAGATGGAGTACCACAAGTTGATGAAATCAGACAGGAATTTTATAGCGGTGAAGGGAATGTAATTCGAATAATTTTATTTACCGATGAGTTTATCCGAACCAATAAAGTCAGTTTGAATCAAACTTTGAGAATTACTCCTCGCAGAATATGGGCCAATAAGAAAAAAGGATTCAAAAAATGGTTGAGCAAATTTTCCACGCAATCTACTATGCAAATTAATCGAAGAACGCGTGAAGACGAACAAGTCCAGAGCTATAATCCATTCCAGATAAATATCAACGACACTTCTTTAGTAGCTATCAATTCCAATATCCAAAATATACTTTTTTTCAAGCCCGACCCTACTGTCTTTATTTTACAAGTGGGCGCTACACAAGTTCGCAATCGTACTGTGCTCACCACAGGTTTCCAATCGCGCCCTTCCAATGAAGAATTTATCCGCGCCAATTGGAATTTAAATAAGACTTTTACTTTCAATATGGATTTAACAAGAGGCCATCGCGAAAGTGATTACGAGTTTTTCCAAAACCAAGATTACGATATCGAATTTTTCAAACTCGCCCCAAAACTCACCTTTAGACACAAAAGAAGTTTTAGATTATCTCTTACTTATTCTTACGAAAACGGAAAAAACGTTTTAATTCCAAATGGGGAGACCAGTTTAAAAAATGACCTAACTGCGGAGCTTTCTTATAACAAAGCAACAAAGACCTTTATCGATGCAAGCTTTTCTTTTGCCCAGGTTAATTTTACTGGTGAAAAAAACTCACCGATTGAAATTGCCATGTTGCAAGGACTCAGAAATGGTGAAAATTTTCTATGGAGATTTAGTTTCAATAGAACAATTGCACAGAATATAACCCTAGGACTACTGTATAATGGCCGAAAAACAGGGGTTTCTAACGTCGTCCATATTGGATCTGTGCAAATTGGTGCAAAATTCTAGTTGGAGTACTATTCATGTTTTATAATTTTATAGGAACAGTGTTGAACGAGCGTAACTTTCGAGTGTATTTTCGTTAAGATTACTATTGGAAAGTAACCTTCTTCGGTTTTAAAAGTACTCTATTAATAAAATGGCTATTCTAAGTTTGTTGAAATAGTCAGACAACTGACTTTGCGTCTTGTTTATTTTGATTTTCGTCGAAAGGATTCTACCGTTTATAGATATATATCTTAAATTAGAGGTTCAATCCTTAGGTTAAAAAGAGCAAACGTCAATCCATGATGTGCTAAGTCATTTTCCATATTTTATATTATAAAGCTATTTTAAAAAACTGAAACATTAAAGTGATGCAAAAAACTCTATTACTCTCAATCGGCCTGCTGTTCAGCGTTTTTTCCTTTGGGCAAACAAGCGCAGCATTTTGGACAACTGTTAATGAAAACAGTATTGATGCACATCTTCAATTGAATAGAAGTGCAAATCCATTAAAGTATACCACTTACGAATTGGACTTTGATGCCATGAAATCATACTTGGCTACTGCTCCAATGGAACGAACTTACGAAGCCAAACACAATCCATTGGTCTTGAGTATTCCTCAGCCAGATGGTTCTGTTGAAGATTTTGAAATAGTTGAAGCTCCGGTAATGGAACCAGGACTTCAAGCAAAGTTTCCAGATTTGAAAGCGTATGCAGGGAGAAGCATAGAGAATCCTTCTCGGACCATACGTTTCGACCAGACCCCGGCAGGTTTTCATTCTATAATTATGAGTACAGAAGGTACTTTGATCATTGACAATTACGGAGAAGACAATAGAGATTATTATTTAAGTTATTGGGAAAAGGATGTGCCAGTAACGGAAGTTTTCCATTGTGGAACTACTGATCAAAGTGAGATCAATGCTGGAATAAATATGGCGGATGATATCCAAACACCTGCAGCGAGCTCTAGAGAAGAAACTGCAGAATTATATGTTTATAGAATGGCTTTGTCTTGTACAGGTGAATGGGGCGCTACTCATGGAGGAGATATTCCTGGGGTAATGGCAACCTATACTACAATTGTCATGACTTTGAATAGTATATGGGAACGTGATGTTGCCATTCGTTTTGTTTTAGTTGAAAACAATGATGAATTGGTATTTACAGATGGGATGACAGATGATTATTTGGCACCAACTTCAGGTGGAGGTTTACTGAACCAGAATGTAGCTCTTCTCAACGGTATTATCGGAGAAGACAATTTTGATGTAGGCCACGTATTCACCATAGGTTGTTCTGATGTTGGTGGTGTAGCTGGTGGAGCTGCTTGTACTCCTGGTAAAGGAGCAGGTGTAACTTGTAATGGAGGCAGCAATGTAGTGGGCGCTGTATTAAATATCATGGCTCATGAGATAGGTCATCAATTTACAGGTGGACATACTTGGAACAGTTGTGGAATCCCTGATCAATTTTCTGGGAGTACTGCATGGGAACCAGGAAGTGGAAGTACTATTTTATCTTATCAAGGAGCTTGTGGTTCTGACAATATCACTGGAGCAAGTCCATTTGAATATTTCAATATTGGTTCGATTGACCAATTTTACAATCACTCTAGAATTGCTGTAGCAAATTGTGCAGAAGTAATTGACTTGGATCACACCATGCCAAGCATAGAAATAAATCTACCTGAAGATTTATACATCCCTATAAGAACATCATTCGAATTAGACATGGAGGTTACCGATATGGATGATGATGGAATGACTTATAATTGGGAACAATATGATACTGGACCTCCAAGTCCGCTGGGATCACCGATGTTGAATGCACCATCATTTAGGTCTTATGCTCCAGATGAAAACACAAATCGGTACTTTCCAAGAATTGATCGCATCGTAAATGCTGTCACTTCTAATCACGAAGTTCTGCCCACTTATTCAAGGAACTTTACTTTCCTTGGTTCTGCAAGGGACAACAATCCTTCCGGAGGTAATATTGCTTATGAGCAATTTGAATTCAAAGCTACCGATACAGCAGGACCATTTAAAGTCCTTACCTACAATACTGATACAACACTAGAAGTAGGAGCATATGTAGAAATTGGATGGGATGTAGCCAACACGGATAGTGCCTTGGTCAATTGTCAATTCGTCAACATTCGCATGTCTATGGACGGTGGATATACTTATCCGATCACTTTGATAGAAGGTGTACCCAACGATGGCTCACAATATGTACATATTCCAAATGTGAGTACGACTCAAGCGAGATTTAGAGTAGATGCAGCAAAAAATATCTTTTTTGATATAAATAATGGAGACGTTACTATTGTCCCTCCATCAGAACCTGGTTTTACTGCTGTCATCAGTCCTTATTTGCAAGAAGTTTGTTTGCCTGATGCAGGAACTATATTTTTAACGACTTCTTCTTTATTGGATTATGACGAGGAAATCACCTTTTCTGTTAATGGCTTACCAACAGGGATTAATCCTGTTTTTGATAATAACCCAGTTGCTCCAGGATTCGGTACTATACTTACACTGGATGCTGCTAACTTGATGGAGACAGGCGTCTTTAATATTGAAATAGTAGCCACCACATCTACAGATACTTTTTATAGAGATGCAGTAATTGATGTTGTTGTTAATGATTTCAGTGACTTATCATTAACAAGCCCAGCAGAAGGAACGGCAGGTGTATCTGAGGTTCCAATGTTCCAATGGACAGCTGCAGTAAATGCAGATCTATATGAAATTGAGGTTGCGACCAATCCAGCTTTTGGAGAGTATATTGTTCAAACGGAGATTTTAGCTGGTACAGAATGGGCACCTCCCGTACAGTTGGATAAAACAACTCTTTATTACTGGAGAGTCCGTCCAATAAATGTCTGTGGAGAAGGCGCCTATACTAACACCATGAGTTTCCATACCGAAACTTTCGCTTGTACAAATGAAATGAGTACCAATGTTCCTGTATTTGTACCTGGCTCAGTGACAACGGTAGAATCTTCTTACTTCATTCCCACCAGTGGAGAAATCAATGATTTGAACATCGTTGATATGAAGTTGAATTTTGCACCAGTTGGATTTTTAGTTATTGATCTGGTTAGTCCGGACGGGATTGAAGTTCGTTTGTTTGAAAACAATTGTGGAGGAACAAACCTAATAGATATAGGATTCGATGATGAAGCAGCTTCAGATATCGATTGCCCTCCAATTGGAGGAATATTTTTCAAACCTGTAGGATCTTTAAGTGATTTTGATGGCACTGATTCTGAGGGAGAATGGCTATTGAGGGTTACTGTTACTGAAGCTCCTTTTAATGGTGGTGATTTGGAAAGTTGGGGAATTGAAATGTGTGCTAACGCAAGTCCACAAAGTCCTTACATAGTCAACAATGAAACGCTTGATGTACGCGTTGGAGATGGTCAATGGATATATGATAACTTCCTATTGGTTCAAGACGATAATAATGCAGCAGATGAACTAGAATTTACTGTGGTGAGTTTACCACTTAATGGAGATTTAGTCTTATCTGACAATGTACTTGAAATCGGTCAAACTTATAGACAAAGCTCTATCAATGCCGCTAACTTGAAGTATGTTCATGATGGCACCGCAACAACTAGTGATTTTTTCACATTCACTGTAAATGATGGTGAAGGAGGTTACTTAGGAAATACCGTTTTCAATATTAGTTTAGATGAAAACAATCCTCCATTAGGAACAAATGAATTGGATAAAATTGAATTAAAACTCTTTCCAAATCCAGCTCAGAATTTGGTCAATATAGAATTAGAAAATGTGATCAACGACGATCTTCAAATTTCTATTTTTGATGTGCAAGGAAGATTAGTTCAACAAAATAATTTGAATGGTACTGGCAACTTAATTGAACTCAATACCACTCGTTTGTTGAATGGAATTTACTTTGTTCAATTGCTTAGCGATTCAGCTATTGCGACCAAGAAATTCACGATTCAAAAATAACACCGCATTAGCACTACTATAAATCGTAAAACCTACGATTGAATTCAAGCACCAAAGAGCAGAGTCTTTTTGGTGCTTTTATTTTGTTGTTTTAACGAACTGTTCGCCTATTCTTAAAATCAAGACCTTTCCTCCTCCTCTTTTGTCGTTTTACTACCCTTTTCATCCAATACCTGCAAATTCGTCTAATAGCTGTCAAACAGAAGGTTTTCTTTATACGTTCGTCTAATAAACAAAGATCAGTTTGAAGATAAAAGGTGAAATATTTATTTTAGAGACATCATTAGTATTCAATCCTGAATCAAGACATTTAATTTGATTTTCAAATATCACGGTTGTTTAAGCCTAATTTGGAGATCAAAAGTGTATTCTTGACGAAATCATGCCTGTTTCAACTTTTTAAATCAAAATCAAATTGCGTTATTGCAATTGAGATGGCTTTTGATACAATCAAAATTCATTTTTAAGGTAAACTACCACTGAATTCATTGAATTAAAATATCGATAAAATGCGTAACTTTTTACTCCTTTTTTGCTTGTTAAGCACTTTTTCAATTTCTGCACAAAGTTCAAATTTTTGGGCTTCTGGAAATGAAAATACTATTCCAGCTGACGCTAGACTCCAACGAGTTGCAGACCCTTCAGAATACACCACTTATAAGTTGGATTTTGAAAGTATCAAAGACTATTTGTCTGTTGCACCTATGGAATTTACATCCGCTGCAAAAAACAATCCTCTAATACTGTCTTTGCCTTTTCCAGATGGATCAATACAGGAATTCGAAATAGTAGAATCTCCAGTAATGCAAGCTGGTTTGGCCAGTCGCTATCCTAATATCAAAACCTATTCAGGGAGAGGTGTAGAAGACAGGTCAGCAACGATTCGTTTTGATCACACTCCTTTAGGTTTCCATGGAGTTATTTTTAGCACTCAAGGAACAGCAATTATTGATACCTATGCTCCAGAAATGACTTCTGATTATATATCTTATTGGCGCCGTCACTTGCCATCGTCAGGAACGCATTGTGGTGTAGATGGTGATTTATCAACTCTAGGAGCTTTGGAAACTGCCGAAAACGTACAAGTGCCCAGTGCAAGTCCAAGAGACGTCAACACTGAATTATTACAATACAGAATGGCTATGGCTTGTACCGGAGAATGGGGTTCAACACATGGGAACACCGTTCCTGCAGTCATGGCAAATTTTGCAACGATTACTTCGACTTTAAACGGAGTGTATGAAAGAGAAGCTGCATTTAGATTTGTTTTGATTGACAATAATGATGAACTCGTTTTTCTTGACAACGTTGCAGACCCTTATCTTACCCCACAAGAGGCAGGAATGTTGTTGGGACAAAATGTAAATGTACTAGACGGAATTGTTGGTAATGATGCATATGACATCGGCCATGTTTTCACCATCAATTGTACCCAAAATGTTGGAGGAATCGCCGGAGGAGGTGCCTGTACTGAATTCAAAGGAGCGGGTGTTACTTGTAACGGAAGTTCAAATATATTAGGAGCTGTTTTAGGAATTATGACTCATGAGATCGGACACCAATTTTCTTGCGGCCATACTTTTAACAAATGTGATGCTCAAGTAAATGGAGGTCCAGCTTCTTCTGGACCAGCAGCATGGGAACCAGGAAGTGGTAGTACAATCATGTCTTACCAAGGTTCTTGTGGTAGTGATAATATTACTGGCAACAATCCATTCCGATATTTTAATGTAGGAAGCCTTTGGGAAATGTATGAATATTCTAGAAACCCTGGTGGCGATTGTGCAGAAATAATAACCTTAGACCACAATCTTCCTACCATAGAAATGAACTACAGAGAGAATATGTATATTCCTATTACTACGTTCTTTGAATTGGATATGATTTGTGAAGATCAAGATGGCGACGAAATGACTTATACGTGGGAGCAGCATGATGTAGGGCCTGGTAGCGATTTAGGAATGCCAATAGGTAATGCACCAAGTTTTAGATCATATTGGCCAGATGATAAGACCAATCGATATTTCCCTAACATCAGTAGAATTGTGGGCAACAGTGCTTGGAACCAAGAAGTACTTCCAACTTATTCGCGAGACTTTACGTTCTGGGCATCTGTACGGGACAATAACCCTTCTGGTGCTGGTGTAGTTTGGCAAGAAATTGCTTTCAAGTCTACAGATACAGCTGGACCATTTAGAGTGTCTAGTTACAATCAGGATACAACTTTTGAAGTGGGTCAATACGTAGAAATTACCTGGGACGTTGCCAACACCGATAACAATTTAGTTGATTGTCATTTTGTAAACATTAGATTGTCTTTAGATGGTGGTTTGACTTATCCCGTTACCATTGTTGAGAATGTTCCAAATAACGGGTCTAGATTCATTACGATTCCTGATCAAATAACAGGAGCAGCAAGATTCAGAGTTGAAGCGGTTGATAATATTTTCTTTGACATTAATAATAGAAACGCTACAATCGTTCCTCCATCACAACCGGGTTATACCGTTGATTTGGTTCCTTTTATTCAGCAAGTATGTTTGCCAAATAATGCTTCTGTGGAAGTTACGACTTCTTCTCTTTTGGACTTTTCAGATCAATTGTCTTTTGAGGTGAACAACCTGCCCGCTGGGGCTACAGCTAGCTTCAGTCCAGCAACCGTGAATCCAGGGGAGACTTCAACTTTAACGGTTGATATGAGTGGCGTAACAGTTACTGAATCAACAGAAATTGAGATCCTTGCAATTAGTTCTACCGATACAACATATAGATCTACCGTTCTTGATGTAGTCGCAACTGATTTTAGTGCTTTGGCTTTAAGCTATCCTGAAGATGGTTTAGCGGGTGTTCCTGAGTTACCGACCTTTACTTGGGATCCTTCTCCTGCAGCAACCGCATACGATATTGAAATAGCAACAAACCCAGCATTTGGCAGTAGCATCGTTGATACGCAAACGGGTATTTCAGGCAGCGAGGCAACACCATTGACTTCTTTATTAATCAATACTTTATACTATTGGAGAGTAAAACCGTCTAATATTTGCGGGGATGGAGAATGGTCAGACATTTTCACTTTCCATACTGAAGTGTTTAGCTGTAGTGATACTGATGCAACTAATGTTCCTTTCTTCGTAGCCAGTTCTGTTGGTGTTTACGAATCCAAATTGAACATAAGTAATGGTGGGACAATAAATGATTTGAATGTAGATCAGTTCAAATTAAATTTTGCTCCAGTTGGATTTTTGGAAATCACCTTGGTTGGACCAACGGAAATAGAAGTTCTTCTTTTTGATAATGAATGTGGCAGTACAAATTTATTAGAAATAGGTTTTGATGATGAAGCAGCATCAGAAATCACATGTCCACCATCTAGTGGGGCCTTTTTCCAACCTTCAGGAGATCTTTCCGCTTTTGATGGCACAGATTCAGAAGGAGAATGGACTTTAAAAATTGAAGTAACACAAGCCCCTTTCAATGGTGGAGACTTAGAATTTTGGGGGCTTACAATTTGTTCAAATTCAAATCCTGCCGGACCTTATATAGTCAACAATGAAGTATTGGCTGTTGCTCCGGATGGTGCGCAGTTGATTACTGAAACTGAACTTTTGGTACAAGATGATAACAATACTCGAGGTGAAATTGTGCATACCGTTGTAACGGTTCCTACAAATGGAGATTTGTATGTGGGAACAGCAAAGCTAGAAGTTGGTGATACTTATTCTCAAGCTTCTATTGATGCTTACAACTTAAGGTATGAGCATACGACAGGGAATACAGCTACTACGGATCAATATACGTTTACAGTGAATGATGGAGAAGGTGGATTTATTGGAACAACTGTATTCAATATAAATATTGATCCTAATGCACCACCACTTTCTACAGAAGAATTGATTGACGTAAACATTAGTCTCTATCCTAATCCAGCGCAAAATCAGTTGAATATTTTTATTTCGGATTATCCAGATCCTAAGATGGAAATTGCGATTTATGATGTACAAGGGAAGTTGATTCGACAAATTCCAGCTCAACAGTTTTTGGAAAGAGTGAATATCAATACAGCTGACTTGTCTAATGGAATCTATCTATTACAAGTAAAATCAGATCAGGTATTGACAACTAAGAAGTTTAGCATTCAGAAATAAATTTCAAGCTAAAAGTAGAAACAAAAAGGCCGGGCATTTTACATGCCACGGCCTTTTTTAGTATACGTTGATTTGAGCTTATCGTATCAAGTTAATATCACCAGTAAAAGTTTCAACGGTTCCATCAGAGAATTCAATCTCTGCATACCATATATACACTCCCGGTTCTAAGTTCTTTCCTCTTAGTAATCCGTCCCAGGCTAATGATTCATCTCCTGCTCTAAAATTACTTTGCATAAATACTTCTTCTCCCCAACGGGTGAATACTTTCATCACCTTCACTTCTTCTACACCAATACCTCCATAAATCATGAAGCCATCATTCTGTCCATCGCCATTTGGTGAAAACGCAGAAGGAAAATATAGTGGTCTATCTTTAATCACATTGACAAGAACATCATCCGTTCCCATACAACCTTGATCATTATAAACTTCAATTCTGTAAGAAGTATTGGCTATTGGTTTAACCACCTGGTCATAACAATCTTGACAAACCAATAATTCCGTCGACATCCAAGACATGCTGTCTGCTAAAATATTTGAAATAGCTTCGATCTCTGTGCTGTCTCCCAATTGGATCGTCAAATCTTGTCCCAGATCCACAACAATTTCATCAGGCTGTTCTACTGAAACCGTATCCTTCCATTCACACCCGTTGCCATCAACTATGGTGGCTACATAAGCACCTGCTTCTATTTTATAAAAGATACTGTCGACATAAGAACTTTGTATATTCAAACTGTATTCATAATTTCCTACTCCTCCAATTACATTTGCGAAGGTAATTCCACCATCATTTTCACCGAAGCAAGAAGGTTCTGTGATTACAAAATCTGCAGCTATTGGCAATGGTTCATCTAGATAAATAGAGTCTACTGTTTCACAATTGTTTCCATCAGTCATCGATACAAAATACCAACCTGAAGTCAGGTCATTAATCTGTGATCCATTCATTCCGTTACTCCATTCAAAGATGAAAGGCGCTTCACCGTTTTCATTTCTCACACTTAATGATCCATCATTTCCATCATTACAGGATACTTCATTTGCCAGACTAATTACAGGTTTAATATCTGGTGTACAATTGCAATATTCTACTGCTGTTAAGACGGTTGGATTACAACTAGTGCCATCGCTTATCGTAAACGAATAAGCCGATCCACTTGGAATAAGGTTACTA
>CALIAG010000377.1 GCA_938041325.1 uncultured Saprospiraceae bacterium
ATCCTTAAATGGCAAATGAAAGTAATTCGGGTTAGAGGTACGAAGTATCAGCCGTTTAAATTGATTTAGTTCAGGCTTTTGTTCAAAAAAAGAATGTTCAAAATTCGAATCCCCATATTCTGAACGAGCATACAATCGTAAAGATTTTTGTGGCAGTTTTCGACTGAAATCTCCATGAATTCGGATTCCCATTTCTTGATTCAAGACATTCGTTCCACCTAAATCAAAATATTCTAAATGAGCTGGCTTTTCCCACAACCTTCCTCGCTGGTTATAATTGGGAATGCCTTCTTCATCCTCGTCTCTCCCATCAACAAGTATCCCTAAATCCGAATCAAATAGATGATCTGGCTCCACGATTAAAGAAACAATAGGAAAAGGATAGCGAGCAGAACCTTCTGGGTCTATGAGGTATGTTTTAGAATAGACGGGACTTGTTCTTTTGTTATCATTAAAGGAAGCGAAGCGTAAAATGTTTACTTTAGATATCTTGTTTTTAGGAGCGCTCCAAAACTCCGGAGAAGTTGAAATAAGTGAGATATTGTTTTCTTGATCCGCAAGCGATTGTATGCTTATGTTGCTTTCATATTTTTGCGCATTTGAACTTGGATTGGTTCCGTCAGTTGTATAATAAATTTGATGAGCTGCAGCACTCTCTACATTCAATTCTATTGCATCTTGGTACCAACCTGAATCATGAGAGAAGAAAAGCTCTTCTGTTGGAATAATGCTTTCTTCATTGTTGGATGCTTCGGGACTTGGAATTGAAAAAATAGCTAAATCAGGTGCACCATCCGTTGCTCTTCCCAAAGAACTGTTTTCCGGTATTTCAGTATCAGGAAATTGGTCTTGTATTTCACCGTAAGGATCAGATAAAAATAAAGCTTCTCCTTCTGCGCTTATTTTAAAATTCGTATGAAGCTCTTCAATATTCGTTCTATCCTTATCTGAGGCAAAGATCAAAAGAAAACCTTTGGCTGGAATCTCCAAAGCAGGAAAAATCCATTTGGCCAAGTCGTCTTCCTTATCTGAAAGCATCCAATTTTCTAATTGAATGGTCGTTTCAGAATTATTATACAATTCTATCCAATCAGAAAAATCACCATCTTGATCTGCGAGAACATCATTATTTTTACTCATGATTTCATTGATGACGACATCCTGGCCATTCAATGGTAAAAACACAATGAAGCAAAAGAGAAAAGGGAATAATGTAAAATATTTTTTCATATCAAAATTGCATTCCAGCTTTTAACTCCAACAATACAAAATTGATTGATTCCTCATATTTGTCAACAAAAGTATTTTCAATTTCTACTCCGAGGTTTTGAAAACGCAATCCAACTGCCATATTAAAAGACAGTTTAGTACTCATTGGGACTCTTCGTCCATAATAGAACCCAAGGAATGCTCCGCCTTTATAATTGTAATTGCTGAGCTTAGCATAGTCTTCATGCCAAGCAAGTGCATATCCCACTTGCAAATTTAAAAACGGACTATTGATTTGATTTTTTAAATAAGAATGAAGATCAAAATATAAAGGAACCAAGGTCTCCCGTTCATATTTTTCAACGGCGATTCCAGCTCCCAAAGACAGGTTGCTTTTCAAAGAATACAAGCCGGAAAACTGGGCCTTATAGCCCAGTTTGAAATCCCCTGGACTGCGAGATATTTCCGTTCCACCTAACGCACCAACTTCAAGTAATGAAGAAAATTTGTTAGTAGATACTTCTTGTCCTTGTAAATAAAAAAGAATACAAAAACTCAATAAAAAACTTAGGGGACCTCTTCGATTCATAGCTGTCATTATTACCAAACCAAATATATCAATATTTCAGTTCAGCTCCTAATATGACATGCTTTGAATGAGCACTATGGGATACTCTGCTTATTTTATTTCAAAATTCATTCCCAAACTTACGATAAAAGCAGTCAATCCCGTACTTCGTTTATAATAAGCAGTTCGCAATTCGAAGGTCTTAAATTGCAATATTTTTTTCTTAAGAAATTTCATTCGAGCTACGCCATAGAGCGGTGCAAAACGAAACCCAAAACCGATTTTATGACTATTTAAGGCAGATAAATCGTAGTCCGATGTATAAAAGGTTTCATTGACTGTATGCTCTGCGAAAGGAGCAAAATAGTCTGCTGCGTTTTGAGTATTGTAACGATAGAAAGGAGAAAGGGTAAACCAAGAATTGATTTTAATTGGTGTTTCTAAATTAAAAGTATGGGCTCTTAATCCCCAATCATCAAGATAGAAACGATAATAAGTACGCAATACCAAATTGTCGGAAGGAAAATAATTAAACCGAATTCCAATAGGTATTTTTAAACGGGTATTTGGGAGTCTTTCTATATCAGGAAGTTGTTGATCACTAAAATATACCCGATGAAAAGGAGTTGAAAGCAATCCATCCATATAAATTGCTTCGGCTGAAATGGAGAACTGCATTCGCTTATTGATAACCTGAGAAAAAGTTGCTTGGAAATTATAAGAATTGCGCAATTTCGTTGGTACATTCACTCGCCCTCTTAGTTCGACAGGTAAATATAAACTCCATCTATCACGAAACGCTTGAGCATTTAAATTTAATTCACTATTCCCTTCATTGAATTCCTTTGCATAGCTTATGCCAAATGAAATTGAAGCGTAATCATATTCTGTTGAACCACCGATTTTAGCAGAATAGGTTTCTCCTCTCTTAAGGTTCTTTCGGGAATAACTAAGTGTTCCATATGTTCTTAAATCTTTGCTAGAAGCTGATGAAGGATTATTATTGATATTGTCGGTAGAAGCAGAGGTATAATAATCCGCACCAGTCATTACAGAAATTGAATTGATTGAATCCAGAGGAACGTTTACTATTAAAACGTTTGCAAAGTCCTGTAAAGCTTCGGTTCCTATACCGCCTGTGACTGCAGCATTATTCCCATCTTGCTCATAGTAACTTGATAAGAAATCTATAGTAGTTTCTGTTCCATTACTCTTCATTTGGTATTCACTATTTTGAGCATACAAATTTGAAGAAGACCAGAAAGCAAAAATGACAAGCAGAATTTTATTGTTTTTCATTTTCATGATTTAGTTACAGCCACAACCACCACCTACTTTGCCACCGTTTGCACCAGCAGCTCCTTCTCGATAGGCTTCAAAATTTATTTCAAATTGCTCGCATTTTTTTGCAGCTAATTCCATTTCGCTGTCATTCAAATACATTTTTTGATAAGCTTTTACAGAGACGCAGGCATTGAGTTGAATGGCCATAAGAACCAGTAAAAGCAATTGACTTACTTTATTCATTAGAAATAGTTGAGTTTCAAATTTGTAGAAGTGAGAATTTCATCTTGGTCTGTTACGATCAAACATTCCGTCCGCTCAAGCTTATTGACCAATTCCAAACCCTTTTCACATCCGAGCACAAAAACAGAAGTTGCTAAAGCGTCTGCTAATTCTGCATCGGGACCAACCAAAGTAACGCTTTTGATACCTGTTGTAGGATAGCCTGTCCGTGGGTCTATAATATGTGCATAACGAGTTCCTTCGAATTCTACGAAACGTTCATAGTTGCCAGAAGTAACCACAGACAAACCGTTGATGCGCAACCATCCCAAAGCCTGCTCTTTGTCTTTTGGATTGGTAATATTCACTAACCAATCTTTTTTATCATGATTAAGCCCCCAAGCTATTAGGTCTCCACTTGCATTGACAAGGCCGCCATTTATGCCTTCCATGTTACTCATAATAGTTTTAGCTCGGTTGGCTGCATAGCCTTTTCCAATTGCACCGAAACCAATACGCATTCCTTTGTTTTTCAGGAATACAGTTTGATCCTTTCTATTTAAAACAATGTCTTGCCAATTGATTTTACTTTTCGCTTTGTTAACTTCTTCCCTACTAGGCATTTCTACCATCGAACCATCAAATTTCCAAATCCTATCCATCGAAGCAAAGGAGATATCAAAAGCTCCTTCTGTTAATTGAGCTACTTTCTCAGCTCGGTAAATCAGGTCATACAATTCTTTGTCTACTTGAACAGGATTCAAGCCTGCATTGAAATTGATCTTACTGGTTTGTGAGTGCTTATCCCAAGAGGAAATCAGATTTTCGATTCTTTGAATTTCTGCAATTCCTGCGTTAATGGCATCCCATGCTTGTTGCTCGGTTTGCGCAACTGCTGTCAATTCAAACCTACAGCCCATCAATTTGAGGACCTTTTTTTGAGCAAGCAAAGCAGAATCTTGGGCAGATAATAGTTGACTACCTGCTAAAAGGAAAAGAATGAGAATTGGACGCATATTATTTGAGATTAGTTTCCAAACTGCCTATAAAATCATTGACCTCTTGTCCTTTGAATGGTGGATTGGACAAGACTTTAGCTTTTTTATCTAGTAGAAAAATATTTGGGAAGGCGCCTGACTTATTGAATTGTTCAGCAAGTTTTTCGTTGTGTTCTGTTTGGCTTGGAGATAATTTATTTTTTTTCCTTGCCGGAAAATCAAGATAAAGCACAATCAATTTGGAACTGCCCCAAGAGGTAAAGTCTTTTGATTCAAGAATATCTTTTTTAAACTGAATGCACGGCTTGCACCAATCAGAACCTGAAAAGACCATTAAAATATTGGATTCGTGTTCTGCCGCATAGCTTTTAGCGATCTCGATATCTTCGAACCACAGAAGGTTTGTTTCTTGCGCATTTAAAAAAACTGAAAAACCAAAGAAAAAACTGATTAGCAAAATGACATACTTCATACAATGAGAATTTATTTATAAATACTTACTCTTTAAGTTGTCTTCTGTCAACCTCTTCTAATTCTCAGTACGAGTTAGAAAGATCAAATGGTTGCTTCTCCGCTTTTTTTAGGAAATTTTTTAGAAATTTGTGTTTAGATTTTTTTGATCAGAAAATATTTAAGAGAGAAATTTAAAAGGAGATTAAAAAAGCATATCTAGCTGGATTCAAAAGTTTATAGAGAGATCTTAGTTTATATCACTTGTCATCGGATCAAACACCCAAGGTGCGACAATGCTTTCGGAATCTTCCCTCGATACAGTGCCTTAATGGTGAATTGGTAAGCTATCAATTCTTATCTTTAGTTTTAAACCAGAATCATAATGCGCTTTACTACTTCATTTTGTTTTCTTTTCTTTTTCTGCCAAATGTTATTCAGTCAATCGACTCAATTGATGACTTATAATATTAGATACGATAATCCATCGGACGGAGAGAACAATTGGCACCACAGAAAAGCAAAAGTGGTCGATTTGATATTGCATTACGAGGTTTCCATTGTAGGGATTCAAGAAGGCTTGCATCATCAGCTTGAATACATGGACAGTTCTTTAGTCAATTTCAGTTATATTGGAGTGGGTAGAGATGATGGAAAAACGAAGGGAGAATATACTGCAATATTTTTCGACAGTACTTCTTTGACCGTTTTAAAAGAAGGCACTTTTTGGCTTTCACCAACACCAAATACCATTTCAGTTGGTTGGGATGCAAGCATGGAAAGAATTTGTACTTATGGGCTTTTTGAAGACAAGTCTTCTAAGGAGAGGTTTTGGGTATTCAATGCCCATTTTGATCATATTGGAAAATTTGCCCGATTGAAATCTACCAATTTGATTGTAGAAAAAATGAAAGAATTCAACTCCGAAAATTTACCTGTCGTCTTCATGGGAGATTTGAACGCCACTCCCGATTCTCCTCCAATTGTTTTTGCAAAAAGCGAAATGGATGATGGATTAGAAATTTCTCAAAAACCATTTTACGGACCAAAAGGAACTTGGAATGGATTCGAAGAAATCATTATGGAGCGAAGAATTGATTACATCTTTTCCAAGAATTTGAAAGTATTATCCTATGAACACTTGGATGATAGACGGGACAACAACCTACATGTTTCTGATCACTTACCTGTTATGATTAGAATTTCATTAGAATAATATTTTCAATGTCGCAGATATACAAATTCTTCAATAAAATTTTTCTCCAGACAATTAGTAAAAACCTACCATTATGAATAGACGGAATTTTATAGAAAAATCAGGCATTCTTGGCGCTGCAAGTCTACTGCCGTTTTCAAGTTGTTCGAAATCTAAAGATCCTAAATTCAAGATGGGTTATCAATTGTATTCGATCCGCGATGAAATGGCAAAAGATCCAGTTGCCACTTTGAAAGCGCTGAAACAAATGGGCTATCAAGATTTTGAAACCTATGGCTATGATGCAGAACAAGACACTTTCTATGGTTTTAAATCTGCTGAGTTTAAAAAGATCCTTGATGATTTAGAACTGACAACGACTAGTGGTCATTACGGGTTTTCTCCATTTTTGAATGAAACAGATGACAAGCTAAAACGATTCGTTGATCAATGCATAAAAGGTGCAAATGCATTGAACATGAAATACATTACCTGGCCGTGGATTTCACCCGAGCATAGGACCTTAGAAAATTATAAAATCATGGCGGAGAAACTCAATACCATTGGAGAACAAATTGCTCCTGCTGGTTTGGGATTTGCTTATCACAACCACGGCTTCGAATTTGAAGACCACAACGGTGAAAATGCTTTTGATATCATTTTAAAAGAAACGGATCCCAATTTGGTGAAGCTAGAAATGGATATGTATTGGGTCATGCACTCCTCGAAATTCACTCCAGCCGAATTGATTAAAAACCAACCCAAGCGCTATGTGATGTGGCATATAAAAGACATGGATAAAGTATCCAGAGATTATACTGAACTCGGCAATGGCTCTATCAATTACATAGACCTTCTCCCCGACCCTATTGAATCTGGTCTCGAATATTATTTCATTGAACAAGGTGGCAACTACGCAACTAGCTCGATGAAAAGTGCGTCGGATAGTGCGGCGTATTTCAAACGTAATTTGCAGCAATTTTTATAAACAAGAAGAGAAAATAAATTTTTAAAAATCGAGCAACCATCTGAATAATCTTTGCTTTTTAGTAAAAGTTTACACCAATAGAAAAGTATTGAAATTTCCCTGCGAAGAGAAAACCTGAATTGGGTCCAACAGGAATCGTAACTTCTTCTTTAAAATAGTCGACAGGGGAATAAACCAATTGAGTGGACAATTCAAATCTTTGGTCTTTAGGTCCAATATCAAATCCAAGGGTAATCCCAGGATTAAAGTTTATTTTTTCAGGTGCAAAGGTCGTTCCTCTAGAAATACCCTCTACAACCAAACTTGAATTTTCGGATGTTGTCCTTGCGGTAAAGCTGGTACCTCTATGTTTATTAAATCCAAAGTTGATGCCTGCATGTGGAGTCATTCTAAATGAATTCCCGGTAATGACATATCGTCCAGAGATTCCAATGTCTAAAGTGAAAAATTCTATTCCTAAAAAATTATTATTGTTCCGATTGGAAGCACCGGTAAGGTCTTCAACAAAACGGATTTCCTTAAGTCCGATTGCTGGCGCAAATCTAATTTTAAGTTTTTCGCTTGTAGAGTAATCCGCAAAGATCGCAAAAGAGGCTCCGATTGTGCTTGGATTTCGAAATCCGTTGGCAGTCAA